>NZ_JAUBVJ010000029.1:0-83218 GCF_036702785.1 Microcoleus sp. AR_TQ3_B6
CAACAAATCAGAAAAAAAATGGGGATTGCATAATAAGATAGATTGTTTTCCTCTGTCCTTTACAAAAAAGCACTACCCACAGGGAGAGGACGCGAAAATGTTTGTGCGATGTCGAGTTCGGCTTACACTGTGACGGAACAAATGGAGGCGGCGACTTTATTTACTCCCCAAGTTTACAGCAACCGCCAAATTTTGTTTAACGCGCAAGCTGCCAAACGTCAAATTTGCTCAATTTGGTCTATCGAAATCATGCTGAGACAAATTTTGATGAATCAAACCAATGCCACGGGAGGAGACTTTGAAGGGCGCAAATACCGCTATCTCTATCTTTATCCCGCTTACTTCTTTACTCCAGAAACCAACAAATTTCTTCAGAAAGCTTACAGTTGGATTGCTAGGACGAGATTTGATGCTGATATTCGCAAGCATTTAATTACTGACAAACAAATTGCCAATTTTACCCTTGACAATTATCAACAAGTTGATTCATTATTGATTCAGGAGAATTTGCCAGCAGAAGACGATCGCACTTTCAAGATCGGCTATCCCGACAATCAACCGCTGACCTTTTTCTTCTTAGCTTTGCCACCGGGAAAAGATGCCACAGATACCGAATCCTGGGTAATGCCGACTTGGTTAGCCTTTGCTTTACCGCTAATTCTCGATGTCAAAACAGTTGCATCCGAGTCGCCAGTCCCGCCCTTTATTAGCGGTGCAGATTTTGAAAAAACTGTTGTGATTGATGGCGAACATCAAGCAATTCGTTCTCTGATTAAGCAAGATGAATATCGCTTAGACGGCATTTTGCCTCCGCCATCAAATCCGCCTAAAATTTCACCGCTAAATGCTTTAAGTGCCGCTTACTGCATTCACTTAGAAGTCAACCGCAAAAAAGATGGCAATCCCGACTGGGGGAAATTGTCAGATTTAGCACGCGATTTAGAAACCAGTCCTCTTTATGTCTTTCACTACCTGAATAAATGGCTGCGGAAACAAGACAAAATCGAGTCTGTGCCGATTGCCAAAATCCGCCTGTACCTAAATTTTTACTACTACTTTCAACCCCAAGGAGAAACCATGAATCAAATGCGAGAATTGACCGAACTGTACCGCCGCTTTTATCGGGCAAAAAGTCAATATGCGAAAGCTAATGCCGTGCTGAAACCTATTGACGAAGCTGCTGACGTTATTCTGAAATTTGATAAATCTTTAGCCAACAATACTGAATCTTTAACAGATATTGTGGCGGGACGTTTGTCAAAGCTGATGAATAACGTGCGGCGGCGGGCGGCGGAAGGCAAACCAAGACTTGCTTTTGTTGATGGGAAGTGGAAACCTGCTTTGACTTCTGAGGAAGAACGGCAAGCAATTTATGATTTTGCTAAGTATTTTGTGGAGGTAATTTTTGATGGGAGTCTGAAGGGCGATCGCGCGCGTTTAGCAGGCACTCAACTCAACTTGATTCGGGATACTTGCGATTACCTTTATCGCTTGGAAGATGACAAAGAACGCCGGGAACGCAAACAGGATGAACCTGATGAAATTCCCGAATTAGAAGCAGAATCACTCTAACTTATCCGCAGTTGTTTAATCATTACTTACTGGAGAATCCAACCATGAAATTTCTGAAAACTCTTGATTCAAAATTATTTCACGATGAAATTCCCGCAAAACCGATGGGAAAATACGCTCATTTTATCACCGTTCGCGTCACCGAATCTTATCCGCTGTTTCAGACAGACGGCGAATTGAATAAAGCCAGAGTAAGTGCTGGAATTGAAGACAAAACGCACATCAGCCGTTTAGCAATGTTTAAGCGGAAACAGTCTACACCAGAACGCTTGACAGGACGGGAGTTGCTGCGAAATTACAAAATTGGCGACTGGGAAAAGTGCGACTACAACGTCGATTTTAGCAAAACTACTCCTGATTGCATTTTGTACGGTTTTGCGATCGGCGATTCCGGTTCTGAGAAATCCAAAGTAGTTGTAGACACTGCTTATTCCATTACCCCCTTCGACGATTCTCACCTCAATTTCACCCTCAATGCACCGTTTGAAAGCGGAACAATGAGCCGTCAGGGAGAAGTTACCAGTCGCATCAACAGTCAAGACCACATTTTGCCTCAAGTCTTTTTTCCCAGCATTGTAACCTTGAAAGACCCGACAGAAACTGGTTTTATCTACGTTTTTAATAACATTCTCCGAACGCGGCACTACGGAGCGCAAACTACTCGCACGGGTCGAGTTCGCAATGAATTGATCGGGGTAATTTTTGCTGATGGCGAGATTGTTAGCAATCTGCGGTGGACGCAAAAAATCTACGATTTGATGAGTGCTGCTGGCAAAATTAATCCCCCAGATCCTCTCAATGAAAATGATGTTTTGACTCATGCGAATCGAGCAATTACTGAACTGATGGAGGGAGAGTGCATCTCGCACCGCGATTTTCTCGGCGAATCTTTTGATAGCCTTTTGGCGGAGGTTAAATCGATTTCCAGCAATGAAACTAAACTGCAAGCAATGCTGACTCAAGCCAATACCGAATCAACAGCTTACGCTCAGAAACATATCTTAAAGAGTTCTGAAAAAGGCAAGAAAGGTAAGAAAGCAGTTGCACCTACGGAGTAAAAATCGTGGCTTTTATTTACCGCTGTCAAATCGAGTTGCACGATAGCCTTTATTTTGCAACTCGCGAGATAGGGAGACTTTACGAAACAGAGCCAGTAATTCACAATTACGCGCTTTGTTACGCCCTCGGTTTGGTGGATAGCGAAATCTATTCCACCACCGTTTCTGAAGAACATTCCTATCGCTATTTCTGTCCCGAACAAGTTCCTAAATACGAGCGGCATTTAACCGCGCTCAACCAACAGAGGATTTATGTTACTCCGGCGCGATCTATTTCTCACTCCTCTACTCTCAACACTTGGAAATACGCCAACAATAACTATCACGTTGAGATGGAGAAAACCCAGAAAAATATCCCCGGTTTTGGCAGAACAAAAGAAATTGCGCCGGAAAGCAAATTTGAGTTTTTCATAATTTCAGATAAGTCTCTGAAACTGGCAAAGTGGATACGGTTGGGAAAGTGGATGAGCAAAGCAGCCGTCGAAATTTTAGAACAGAAGGAAGTGAAGCGATCGCCCTCAGAAACAGACTTCATTTTTCCCTATCTTCTCAACCCTTTAGATGTGATATTTTCCCATCAAGTGATTAGCTACGATGTGGTTAATATGCCTCCGGTTAGCCTCATCCAAAATGTCAAAATGCTAGGGCGATATTACGAGTTTGACCAACTCAAAATTCCAGCTTGTATGGAATACCGTTTTAGGGCTGATTAATAGGAGGCAGAGCCTCGAGAAATGCGTTCCCAGGTTGAACCTGGGAACGATAAAAACTAAACCAATTTTAAGCATTAACCATTAACCAATATGCCACACAGCCTAGTCCTCAACATCCTTCCCCTGGCCCCAATTCCCCCCGGATACCTCACCGGAAGACACCTGCACGCCCTCTTCCTCACCCTCGTGAGTTCCGTTGACAAAAAACTCGGTGATTACCTCCACGAAGCCACCGCCCAAAAATCCTTCACTCTCAGCCCTTTGCAAACTAAAAAATGCCCTTTCAAAAAACACCATTCCCTGCAATGGGAACACACACAATCGATTCCAGCACACTCTCTCTGTTGGTGGCGGATTACTCTCCTTGATGACACTTTATTTGGCAAGTTAACGAATCTTTGGCTGAATCTCAATCCCTCCAAGCCGTGGCACCTTGGCCCGGCGGATTTGGTGATTGCGAATATCCTGGGGACTGCTCAATTAGATCAACCTTGGGCTAATGCTTGTACTTACTCTCAACTTTACGAACAAGCTTCGGAAACTAACCGCTTAATTGCCTTCAGTTTTGCGACTCCTACTACTTTTAGGCAAGGGAAATTCGATTCGGTGATTCCTACTAGAGATTGCGTTTTTAATAGTCTCCTCAGTCGGTGGAATAAGTACAGCCCGATCGCAATTCCGGATCTTTCCTTAGATGCACTTTTTTCGACATTTGTCAATATCCGGACTGAAAAGTTGACTAACTATGAAAGCAATTTTGTCGGCATGGTTGGGGAGGTTAGTTATCGGATTTTGGGAGATGTGGAGCCTTTAATGATTAAGCAAGTTAATGCTTTGGCTGATTTTGCTGTTTACTGCGGGGTGGGGAGAAAAACTCCGATGGGGATGGGAATGACTAGGCGAATAGTTGTTAAAAAAAGTTCTTGAAACTTAACGTAAAACCCATAGTCCGGCAGGGGTTGAAACCCCTGCCTCAAAGCTAAAGTCCTCTTAAGAGGACTGCAAGTATGAATGATCAAATTACTTCTTCAGTCGGTTTCAACCTTTGTGCTTACTGTTACCGATAAGCTCAAAATATCATCAATGATTAAATTACTTCTTCAGTCGGTTTCAATCTTGGCGCTTACTGTTACCGATAAGCTCAAAATATCATCAATGATTAAATTACTTCTTCAGTCGGTTTCAACCGACTTTAGCTATGAGACAGGGGTTTCAACCCCTGGCGGACTGGCGGATAACTGGCGGATAACTGGCAAATCGCTAATTCCTCAAATTCTTTCGCCCCCACGGCAAAATTAAATGTTTCAACCCCTGGCGGACTGGCGGATCGCTAATTCCCAATTACCAATCTCTTACAAACCATCAAAATTATGAATGATTTTGATTACATTTCTATTGCGTCGCTTAACCAGTATTCCTATTGCGCTCACCGCTGCTGGCGGATGTTTTGTGCGGGGGAATTTGCGGACAATCAGTATACCATTGAAGGGACGACTTTGCACGATCGCGTTCACAGGATGGGCGAAATTAACCGGGATGAAACTTGGCAGGTGCGGGCGATTTGGCTGAAATCCGAGCGCTATAAACTGATTGGTAAATCGGATTTGATTGAGTCTGCTGAGGGGGAGATTTATCCGGTGGAATACAAGCGGGGAGGGAAGGGGGAATGGGATAATGATGAGTTGCAAGTTTGCGCTCAAGCGCTTTGTTTGGAGGAGATGACGGGGAAAACTATTGCGGCTGGATATGTGTATTACGCGCAGTCGCACCAGCGACAATTAGTGGAGATTTCTGAGCAATTGAGAGAAGAGGCGATCGCCACTATCAACGCTATCCAAATTTTACTACAAACTGGCAAAATGCCTCCAGCTTATTATAGCAAACGCTGTCAAGGTTGCAGCCTTTATCAGCAATGTTTGCCGCAAGCTGCACAGAAAGTCCTGCGGTATCAAGAAGCAAGTTAACCAGCAAATAGGAGAATTGACAATGGGAACAGTTTATATTACTCAAGAAGATGCTTTTATCGGCAAAGTTGACGAACGTCTTACGGTTAAAGCTGACAAAAAAAATCTGTTGGACGTGCCATTAATCAAAATTGATGGGGTTGTTGCTTTGGGACGGGCCACAGTTTCGCCTGCTGTGGTGGTGGAACTTTTGGAACGTCACATTCCTTTGAGTTTTTTGACGGTAAACGGACGTTATTTGGGGAGGTTGGAACCGGAAATGACGAAAAACATTTTTGTGCGAAAAGCTCAGTGGCAAGCGGCTGGGGAATCGGAAAAGTCGGTACATTTAGTGAGAGGGTTTGTACGGGGGAAGCTCAAGAATTACCGCAATACTTTGTTAGAATGTCAGCGCAAATATTCTCCCCAGGATTTGGAAAAACCGATCGCACAATTGAAACAAGTCATCGCGTCTATTGAGAAAACTTCGAGTATTAATTCTCTGCGAGGATTGGAGGGGGCGGGTAGCGCGACTTATTTTGGCTGCTTCAATCGGCTGATTCGGGTGCCGGATTTTAGCTTTGAAGTTCGCCGCCGCCGTCCGCCTACGGATCCGGTAAATTCTCTGTTAAGTTTGGGATATTCTCTGCTGCGGCACGATGTTCAAAGTGCGGTAAATATTGTGGGGTTCGATCCGTATTTGGGATATTTGCATTTCGAGCGCTATGGCCGTCCTTCCTTAGCACTGGATTTGATGGAAGAATTTCGACCTTTGGTAGTTGATGCTGTAGTGTTGACGGCGATAAATTTGCAGAAAGTTTCCCCTCAGGATTTTACGGCAGAACCGCTGAGCGGGGCGGTTTCTTTAACAAAAGAAGGGCTGCACAATTTTTTGCGACTTTACGAGCAAAAGAAACAGTCAAAGTTCAAGCATCCAGTCATGGGAAAGTTGTGTAGCTATCAAGAAGCGTTTGAGATTCAAGGGCGGCTGATGGCTAAGTATTTGATGGGTGAAGTTGATAAGTATCCACCTTTGATTTTGAAATAGGGAGGGCGATCGAGTTATGTTTGTTTTGGTTTGCTATGATATATCTGAGGACAAGCGCCGCACTAAGATTCACAATATTCTCAAGTCTTATGGGGAATGGAAGCAGTATTCGGTGTTTCATTGCGAGGTGACGGATACCCAGTATGCTCGGATGCGCCAACGTCTGAGTAGGGTGATTAAGTCGGAAGAAGATAGTATTCTGTTTCACTTTTTGTGTGCTTGCTGTCAGGGGAAGATAGAGCGGATTGGTGGCAGGGCACCGCTGGATACTACGATCTTTATGGTTTGATTTTGCGTCTGGCTATAGGTGTTGAAGGGAGGGGGTGAATTTTAATGGTCGAAAGCTTTACTAGGACTGGGTTTGCAGTGGTTTGTACGTCATGGGGGTCAGACGCAAATGCTGTAATGCTTACTGGGAAAGAGTTTGAGGTATATTTGAGTTTTGCTTTCTTGACAGGGCGATCGGCCAAATGGTATATTGATTCCATTCAGACGCAAATGAACCTTGAAAACCTTATATTTCAAGCCTCCTAGACCCCGGCGGCCGGAAAAAACCTAAAACCCTATCAGGGATTGAAACGAGCCGTATTCGATCGAACCGACTACTGAAGCATTGCCAGCGCTGGCCGGAAAAAACCTAAAACCCTATCAGGGATTGAAACACAGAAATCGATTCCTCTTTCCCCGAATCCAATGAGCCGGAAAAAACCTAAAACCCTATCAGGGATTGAAACTGCAGCGGCCATCGACCCTGCCTATAAAGCTACTGCCGGAAAAAACCTAAAACCCTATCAGGGATTGAAACGCTGCCGGCAAAAAGATTTATTTGGCTAACAGTAAAGCCGGAAAAAACCTAAAACCCTATCAGGGATTGAAACGTCGTAAAGAAGCTGATATCGCTTTGTTTCTACGCCGGAAAAAACCTAAAACCCTATCAGGGATTGAAACTGCGAAAAAGGCCCCAAGGAGATAGTCACATACTGAAGCCGGAAAAAACCTAAAACCCTATCAGGGATTGAAACCTATTGAATTGAAAGTTAAACCTTGTGAAACTTGGGCCGGAAAAAACCTAAAACCCTATCAGGGATTGAAACTTTTCAAGGATAAAACCTGAAGACGCCCTTACGCCAGGCCGGAAAAAACCTAAAACCCTATCAGGGATTGAAACACCCGCTTTTTTCACTTGACTTGCCAAGAGCGAATCCAGCCGGAAAAAACCTAAAACCCTATCAGGGATTGAAACTGACAATCTTATCTGTATTATTTAAATCAATAAGCCGGAAAAAACCTAAAACCCTATCAGGGATTGAAACGCGCCAAGTTTATCTCGTTTGGCTGACACTCAATTGAGCCGGAAAAAACCTAAAACCCTATCAGGGATTGAAACCTGTAATTTCAGAAGGGATAAATTCAATAGGGCTGCCGGAAAAAACCTAAAACCCTATCAGGGATTGAAACATTCTTCAGACAACCTAATCCTGCTATTAGTAACGCCGGAAAAAACCTAAAACCCTATCAGGGATTGAAACAATGTAATTTCTTCTGTTTGAGACTAGATAATACTCGCCGGAAAAAACCTAAAACCCTATCAGGGATTGAAACAAAGTTGGATCGAACTTTGTTAAAATTTCACCTCGGCCGGAAAAAACCTAAAACCCTATCAGGGATTGAAACAGAAATAGAAGCCGCACACGCGCCAATAGATTCTAGCCGGAAAAAACCTAAAACCCTATCAGGGATTGAAACGTGTCATCATCTATAGTGAAAGAGAATGTGCCAAGTATGCCGGAAAAAACCTAAAACCCTATCAGGGATTGAAACGTCCAAAAAGCTTTAGAAGATTTCCAAGTGCTACGCCGGAAAAAACCTAAAACCCTATCAGGGATTGAAACTAATCTTTCTAAAGTAGTAGGAATAGTAGAAGAACTGCCGGAAAAAACCTAAAACCCTATCAGGGATTGAAACAGTCATGATTATTTTTTTGGTTGGGTTAACGGCTGAAGCCGGAAAAAACCTAAAACCCTATCAGGGATTGAAACTAGATTTACTACCATCTCCTCTATTTTTTGGATAATAACGCCGGAAAAAACCTAAAACCCTATCAGGGATTGAAACTAGGAGTAGCACTCATAAATGTGTAGTGCTTGAAGCCGGAAAAAACCTAAAACCCTATCAGGGATTGAAACAATTCGAGTCGTTGCTCTCTCTTATTCCATTTACAGCCGGAAAAAACCTAAAACCCTATCAGGGATTGAAACGTGGATAGTACAGTTGCACCAGCGATCGCACACTACGGCCGGAAAAAACCTAAAACCCTATCAGGGATTGAAACGCCGTTGGGCATATCAGACAGGCGCTGCCGATAAGGGGCCGGAAAAAACCTAAAACCCTATCAGGGATTGAAACACAAAGTTCGGAAATATTTTAACCAGTCAACCCAAGCCGGAAAAAACCTAAAACCCTATCAGGGATTGAAACTAATCAATTTACTGGCGGTGGAACTGAATTTGAAAGCCGGAAAAAACCTAAAACCCTATCAGGGATTGAAACTTCTCAGACACTGGGCAAAAACTTTTAGCAACCCGGCCGGAAAAAACCTAAAACCCTATCAGGGATTGAAACTATTCCAAATAATTTCCATTCTGACTCAAATGTAGCCGGAAAAAACCTAAAACCCTATCAGGGATTGAAACAAAGCACAAGCTGTAGACGGCGAATCGCCGCATCAAGCCGGAAAAAACCTAAAACCCTATCAGGGATTGAAACCAGGAGACAGACAAGATGACACTGACGGCATCAGCAAAGCCGGAAAAAACCTAAAACCCTATCAGGGATTGAAACCTACCAGTTCCTGGCTTGAAAATCACCGCTTTAGGCCGGAAAAAACCTAAAACCCTATCAGGGATTGAAACAAGGATTGGGATGCAAAATCGGGGTTACTGCCAGCTAGCCGGAAAAAACCTAAAACCCTATCAGGGATTGAAACCTCAGCAAAATAAATATATAAACGCGGCTTTCCTTGCCGGAAAAAACCTAAAACCCTATCAGGGATTGAAACGAAGCAAAGCGAGACAAGGCAGAAAGGGACGCTTGCCGGAAAAAACCTAAAACCCTATCAGGGATTGAAACCTGCATTAGTTCCCGATCTTACTAATGCCAGCACAGCCGGAAAAAACCTAAAACCCTATCAGGGATTGAAACATATTGAGACAAAAAAATAGCTGAGTTAGTCAACCCAAGCCGGAAAAAACCTAAAACCCTATCAGGGATTGAAACTTGACCCTGTTGTGCTGCTAGCAGAAACGAGCAAGCCGGAAAAAACCTAAAACCCTATCAGGGATTGAAACATTGTATGCCCAACTAGACATCCACCGCCAGCGTTGGGGCATTTCGTGGCACAAGTTGGCGGCGCAAGCAAAGCCGGAAAAAACCTAAAACCCTATCAGGGATTGAAACAAGAGAACAACTGAGCTGCGATTGCAACTGCTGGACGAGGCCGGAAAAAACCTAAAACCCTATCAGGGATTGAAACTAACTCGATTGCCCGCCCGCTCCCATAATCCAAAGCCGGAAAAAACCTAAAACCCTATCAGGGATTGAAACGGGTTATTTGTGTGACTGCCACCGGGTACAGTGTCGCCGGAAAAAACCTAAAACCCTATCAGGGATTGAAACCAAGTTAATTTTTTCTAAATACCAGGCAAGTAGAGCCGGAAAAAACCTAAAACCCTATCAGGGATTGAAACTAAATGGCTCCCAGTATTCAAGCTTGCCTTTATGCAGCCGGAAAAAACCTAAAACCCTATCAGGGATTGAAACTAGTGCGTCGGCAAGAATGTCGGATGTAATACCTATGCCGGAAAAAACCTAAAACCCTATCAGGGATTGAAACTGCGGACGCACCAAGGATAAAGATTGTCGCATCAGCCGGAAAAAACCTAAAACCCTATCAGGGATTGAAACTCTGGATGACTCGCAAGGGGATGCCGGCATTGCGCCGGAAAAAACCTAAAACCCTATCAGGGATTGAAACTGCGGACGCACCAAGGATAAAGATTGTCGCATCAGCCGGAAAAAACCTAAAACCCTATCAGGGATTGAAACTAGCGATCGGGAAAGCCGACACGGACGCTGCCAGGCCGGAAAAAACCTAAAACCCTATCAGGGATTGAAACGGCAGTGTGAATGTAAAGTGAAATGGTTGCCAAAAGGCCGGAAAAAACCTAAAACCCTATCAGGGATTGAAACTGCCTCGATCGGCATTTGCAGAATCATTAATTGCCGGAAAAAACCTATTTCCCCATCTAGGGCTTGAAACGCCCAAACTACAAAATTATTGGCTCAAAAATAGACTTCTCCTCACTCTTTTTATCTCCTCCCATAACCTCAAGCAATCGATCGACAACCCGCCTCCAAGTAAAATTTTCAGTCACAAAACCCGGGCCCGCAACCCTAGCTTTCGCAGCGATTCCAGGCTGTTCGATCGCCCTTCGCATCAAATCTGTCAAATGTTCCCACTCAGGACCTAACATAAATAAAGTTTCCCCCTCCCTCGCCACAGCCATAAATTTACTTTCAATTTGCAGTGCAAAGTCCGATCGCGTAAAATCATCCGTAGGGCCGCCAAGAGTGCAAATCACCGGCAAACCGCAAGCAGCAGCTTCCAACACCGGCAGATTAAAACCTTCTGCCAAATACGGAGAAACACAAGCATCTGCTGCTTGGTAAAACTCAGCTATTTGAGCAAAAGATAGCTGCCCGCCAGTATAAATTAATCTCGGTAAAACTCTCGCTCTTTCCCCATCGTCGAGCACAACTCGGCAGGCTTCGGCAATCTCGTCTCTCGACGGATAAAGCACTTCTGAACCTTTTAAAACTAATCTCGCATCGGGATATTTGTCAACTACCGCAGCGAAGGCTTTTAATCAAGGGCGAATACCTTTGCGGTCCGTTTGCCCTCCGATGTTTAAAAATATAAAATAGTTTGACCAGCCCAACCTTTCGCCCAGCAATTGACGCCGATCGCCCGAGACAGGATAATAAATTTTAGGATCGATTCCCAAAGGTACCACCGCAATGCGATCGGCCTCAACACCGCTCCGAATTAACCCCGCTTTTGACCACTCCGACGGTGTAATAATTTTCGTTTCTGAATTAACCCCAGTTTCTGCGATCGACTTAACCCCCATCCCCTGCAATACTGTACTCGTAACAATCCCCCATTCTGTCGCTGCCAATCCCCAAGTTGTTGCGCTGCAGGATGCCGAGAAGTCCCAGGGGCAGTACATTCGCAGCGTCACATCCGCAGACTGATTTACCGCAGGGCTGTTAATGCTGCGGAGTAAAGTTTCATTTGGGCGATCGAACCAACTAAATTTTGTCTCCCAAGCAGCGTCTATATAGGCCATATCGCGGTGGAAAAGCTCAATTTGTCCTCGCGGGCGATTCCCTACGGGATAGCTGCGCTTCACGACCATTTCCAGCAGTTGAAATTGATTGGCTACACAATAAGAATGATAAATAAAACGCCAGCCTTCAACAATAATCTGCCATTCAAAACTGCCCCTTTTGGAATTAAAAATTTAACTAATAATCAGACATTGGTAATTAGCAACTAGCACTCAGAAATTACCAATTACCAATTATATTGTTTCCGGTAGCATCGGAATGATATAGAGGACACGGCAGTGCCGTGTCCCTACAATTAATGGGGGTAGGGACTAAGGCACTCGCCGTGTCCTGACTGTGAGTAATATTAATTCCGATGCTACCGGAGTTGATATTACCAATTACCAGAAAGAATTGATTTAAAGCCCAAAGCCCGATCGGGAGAAATTAAAAGAAGACTGTTCATTACTCCAATCCTGTTCCTTCCAGGTAGAGGTCGCTCTCTTGCCCTCAACTGTCAACTGTCAACTGTCAACTGTGAACCGAACAATTCCTTACTTAATCACTTGCCAATCCATAATCCGCCACTCTCCCTCTTGGCGGATCAAATCGTAGCGCACCCGCAGGTTTTCGTTGCGCGAAGAAACTGGCTGATCGCGATCGAACACTTCGGCTTTTTCAGCTACTTGGGCATCTACTTGGACGCGATCGGGATTAGTCGGATTTGCGGTAATTCCATTAACTTCCAGCTTGTGTACATAACGCTGGTAAGCGTTGTTTCGCTGTTGAGCTTCTGCCATTAATTGCCAGCGAGACAAAGCCGGTTCCGTGAGAACTTGCTTTAATTCTTCCACAGCGTGCTTAGGGCCCAAAGCCGCCGCTTTCGCCGACAGCCAGCTTTGAACTAACTCTCTTGCTGCTTCCTCAGTCATTGCTCCCGACGCCGCGGCCCTCGGCTCAGGGGCTGCGGAAACGGCGGGGATTTCTACCGGCGGTGCTTCCAGCCCGACGGAGGCTTGCTCTCCTTGCAGGGATGGACCCGACAGAGCTTGTATCGCGCTCGCCAACAAACTGAGTATTAACCACAGAAATAACAGGCTCACGACACCTGCGACTAGAAACAGAGCCAGCCTGTTTCGAGGCATGGACTTGACTTTGGCGGAAATTTGTGCTGCCTGGGTGCGGGTGCGATCGACCAAATCGCCTGTTAGGCCCTTGCCGCTTGCTCCGCTGCGCCCTGAATTTTTGCGTCTGCGTTGTTTAGAAGTCGAGTCTGGGGGAGGTCCCGCCGTAGCTGTCGGGAGAGACACGGCGGCACCCGGTCTCGGCACCGCCCCCGTTGCCGGGGATTTCGGTCCTGAGCCTGCGGTGGAGACGCCGGCTGGTACGGGGGTCAAAGTGACGGTACTGGCTCCCTGCTTGCTCGGTGGTGGGGGTACTGCTGCGGGCGATCGGCCTGCTGTCGGTTGCAGTCGCGCCGAGGGCTTGCCGGAGCGGGGCTGCACCACCACCCATTCATTAGCGGTTTCTGCCTCGAGCGGCAAAGCTTCTAGGTAAGCTTGTACTTTCGGGTCGGCAAAGTAATCTTTTAGGGATACTGACTGGTTTGCCAAGTCGCGGAAGTGGGGAAACACTTCTTCTTGCAGCCAGTGTTCGGCGTACAAGCACAGTCCGGGCAACAAATCGGGAGAATCTTGGGAATGTTCGCGAATGAAGGCGAGGGGTTCTTTTTCCGAACTCAGTTCCAGGGCTCTGCTGGCTTCTTCTGTCTGGCCCAGCAGCAGGGAACAAACGGCTTTTTCCAGGTGAACGTCTTGGCGGCGACCTAGCTGCATCAGCATCAGCTTGGCGCGACGGATCATCGATGGCTGTCTGGCGGCAAATCCTTGGGCTAACAGGGTGTAGACCGAGAGGTAAGTGGCGACTGCGGAGGGGCGGCCGGCTTCGGCTTCAAATAAAGCCTGCTGCTCGCTGCTGGTTAAGTGTTTCCGCATTTGCTGCACGAAGCGGAGGAAGTCTTCTATCCCTAAACCCGATCGATCGTCTCCCGATCCGTCTATCCCGCCTCGTTCTTGAAGCATTTCTCGCAGGATTTGCAGTCCCTTGCGACGCTCGGCGACTTTTTCTTCGGGGAGGGATAGTAACTCTAAAATGTTGTACGGACGCAATTTATATAGGTCGGCTTGCATTTCACCCCTCACGCTTGGAAATAAGCTTTCGCGCAGCAGCAGTTCTTGGCCTGCTTCTAATGATTTTGCAGCTTTTTCGTACTGACCTTGCTGCCACTGTTCGCGGCCGAGTTCTAGACAGGCAAGGCTGACGGTTAAAACTATATCTGGCCGCACGAGCTGGGGGTCGCCGAAACGACCTTCGGCTATCCCGATGCTGCCATTGTTGAGATACGGGCGACCCAGCTTCTGTACGAGTTCGTATTCCCCCAGTTCTTGCAGTACGAGCAGGGCTCCTACGAATTGGTTGTCATCGATTTCAATACTTGGAGTGTGCGGGTCGGGAGCAGCCTCTAAAGCCTTGGATTCTGCAGCAGCGGTTTCTCCTGCGTCTTGCAAAACTGTGGCCGTGCCTGCTGAGGTTTTCGACCTCTGGTGCTTGGCTTCGAGTGCGGCTTCCGACTCTCGATCGTAAGTTTTGGCTAAAAAACTGGCATCATAAGCTTTGCGCCCGTCTGAGTCTGACAGAACGGCGCAGGCTTCATCGAGCAGTTGTTTGCGGGCGACGATCGCAACTTCGGAATACTCCCTGCGCGGAAGCTGTAAAGTTCGATCGCGGTGAGCCTGCTGCAACTGTTCGGCAGTAGCTTGAATCGGTAGACCCAAAATCCGGTAGTAATCTAGTGGAATTAACACTCGTCCACTTCCCCAAAGCGCTAGCAACTGAATTAGCCTATCTTAAGTGAGATACTCCCGCAAACCAAATCAAAAATTCTGGTGTTGGCTTCCAACTGCCCAATTCACGCTATCTTGGACTTGCCGTAGAGATACTCTGATTTTTTTTCCTCTACAGCGTTTTACAGTGAGGAAAATGCTTTGCCCCACTACCCGTCAGCTAAATGAGTTGTTTGACTCTTGAGCATTTTCGGGTTTGAGAGTAATGGAATTATATCATTCCTTGGCATCGGGTTTAGATGGGAGTTGGTTCTCCCAGTCCGGCCAATCCGCCCCCCTGCCCTAGTCATTTTAACAATTGGTGAACTGCTGCACAGAAAAGGTTCGAGCTTTTTCTGCTGCGGTTGTGTCCCATCTGGGTTTAAATTTAGATGTCTAGGAAGCCGATCGTCGGGTATTAATTATTTATGGTTCAGGAACGGACTTTACCAGTTTTTGACGCGCAAAGCGTAAACCTTTCTCGGGATGAGGGCTTGATGCTCTACGAGGATATGGTCTTGGGGCGCTACTTTGAGGACAAGTGTGCTGAGATGTACTACCGGGGCAAAATGTTTGGTTTTGTCCACTTGTACAACGGTCAGGAAGCTGTGTCTACAGGCGTGATTCGATCGATGCGCCGGGATGATACCGATTACGTCAGCAGCACCTACCGCGATCACGTTCACGCTTTGAGCGCGGGCGTCCCGGCGCGGGAGGTAATGGCGGAGTTGTTCGGGAAGGAAACTGGTTGCTCGAAGGGCCGCGGCGGTTCGATGCATATGTTTTCGGCCGAACACCGACTCTTGGGGGGCTATGCTTTTGTGGCTGAGGGGATTCCTGTAGCTACGGGGGCGGCTTTTCAATCGAAGTACCGGCGCGAAGCTTTGGGGGATGAGAGTTCTGATGGGGTGACTGCTTGTTTTTTTGGCGATGGTGCTGCAAATAACGGCCAGTTTTTTGAGTGTTTGAATATGGCGGCTTTGTGGAAGTTGCCAATTATTTATGTCGTGGAAAATAACAAATGGGCGATCGGGATGGCCCACGAGCGAGCTACTTCCGATCCGCTGATTTACAAAAAGGCTCATGCTTTTGGCATGGCTGGTTTTGAGGTTGACGGGATGGATGTTTTGGCGGTGCGCGAAGTGGCGAAAGAAGCGGTAGCGCGGGCACGAGCCGGCGAGGGACCGACTTTAATCGAGGCTTTGACTTATCGCTTTCGCGGCCATTCTTTGGCCGATCCTGATGAATTGCGTTCTAAGGAAGAGAAGGAATATTGGTTCCCCCGCGATCCGATTAAGAAGTTGGCTGGTGAGTTGATCGATCGAACTTTGGCAACTGCTGAAGAATTAAAAGAGATCGATAATAAGATTCAAGGAGTAATTGATGATGCGGTAGATTTTGCTGAGAAAAGCCCCGAGCCAGATCCTAGCGAATTGTATCGGTTTATCTATGCTGAAGATGAATAGTCTTTAGAGATATTTTGCCGGAGGTTGCAGCCTACAGGTTAACACCTGTGGCTGCACGAATTCAAAGCTAGAATCTAAGGTAGACTTTCTAGACAACAGAGGCGATCGGATAAATCGCGATCGCGATCGAAGTCAAAAAACCAAAAATATAGGTGCAGTTCGAGTCAAAGTCAAGCTCACGAATGCAATTGATGAAGAGTTAGTCAAAAGAGGATTGCTAAATCCCAATCTGTGGCGCGTGTACGAAGCAGAAGCACTAATAGATAGCGGCTCCCTCAGAACTGCGTTACCTGCAGATGTCGTGGAACACCTCGGCTTAAGAATTCGGAGTCAAGAAATAGCACAATATGCCGCTGGCAGACAAGAAACAGTGGGATTAACAAAGCCTGTTCTCATTGAAATATAGCAATCCTTGCAGGAGTCGTAAAAAAATGTAGGGGTAGTGCCTTTCTTTGCCTACCCCGGCCTGCATCGGGGCAACCACGGGGGGTTTGCCCCTACAAGAATTACACAAATGATTTAGGATTGCTATAGAAGGGCGCGAGACAATTGAGGAGGCAATGGTTTTAGGCGATAGGGTGCTAATCGGTCAAACAGTGTTAGAAACTTTAGATTTGCTAGTAGATTGCAAAAATCAGCCTCTAATTCCCAATCCTGAAAATCCCGAAAGGCCTGTATTGAGAGTTTAATACTAAATCCAGTTTAAAGGTTTCCTTTATTTATTATGTTCGAGTGCTGATAGCTGCATCATGCCAGCATTTTTAATCAGCACATCTTCAACGGTTTATGCAGGCTTGTAGCTGTAGAGCCATTGTTGAAACTGATCTGGATTCATTGGCGAGTGCTTCATCATTTCGCGGAATCTTGTCTCGCTGTCTGGCTTGTAGGAGGCTTTCCCCTCATGTGCACTTTGAGTATAAATCGCTTCTAGGCGAGGGATGCGACTGTGCTCGTAAGCCTCCAGGGCGGCTTCAATGCTAGGTGCTGAAGAAAGGCATTCTGCAAGTTCGTAAGCGTCCTCAAATGCGCTGTTTGCTCCTTGCCCCAGAGATGGCACAACTGGATGAGCGGCATCTGCCAAAAGCGTTACTCTACCCGAACTCCAGCGTGGTAACGGGATGCGGTCACAGATGGGTCGCTCCACAATGTCCTCCGCAGGGGTTGCCTTGAGGATGGCCTCTACAGGTTCTGTCCACTCTGCAAATATCTCCAAAATACGAGCCTTGACATCAGTTGCACGTTGACAAACAGAATCGTCTGTTAATAGTGCACCGGCACTCCAAAAGGTGTAACCGTCACCCACATCAATTAGGATGATATTTTTGCCATCGGGTGCCGTGATTAAGGTCGCTGAGTCAGGAGATAACAATTCGTGGGGATATTGAATTACGGCACGCCAAGACATTCGACCGGCATAGAGAGGAGAACCATCACCGATTAGCTTTTGCCTGACGACAGAGTTGATACCATCTGCCCCAATCAGCAAGTCTGACTGGACTGTTTTTCCATTTTCAAAATGAGTTTCAACACTGTTTTCATGCTGATGAAAACCGATACATCGATGATTGAGATGGATAATATCTGGCGGCAGTACCGATGCCAGGATGGCTTGCAGACGCGACCACTGAATGTTCAACAGGGGTTGTCCATATTGCTCCATGGTCGTGATCTGCTGGAATGCGATCGTCTCTCCGGTGCTTCGCTTCAGGGTAAGCGTTTTCACTTGGCTGCCTGCTTGTTTCAACAACTCAACGATCCCCGGGTGAATGGCGTCGAGGGTATTTAATCCGTTTGGGGTCAAGCTCAGGCCTGCACCAATGGGCCGCAAAGCTTGTGCCCGCTCGTAGACTTGCACGTTAAATCCGTGTTTGAGCAGGGCGATCGCTGTCGCTAAACCGCCAATGCCACCTCCGATAATAGCAATGTTCATTCGATGGATTACCTTTGTTGAAACTTCTGATTTACTTTGAGGAATTGGGTTTTCTGCATTGGTGCTAGATGGAGCTAGAAAATCCTCAACCAGCCAATCACTAGAAGGAAGATTAAGTTGGCTGACCAAAACAACAGCATCATCCATAGTAAGCCATGCGCGACTCGAGCGCCAACCTTACCGCTTTGAGCCCTCGTCCTTAAAAACTGTTGGTTCGGCCACAGTTGCCAAACCCGATATGTGCTGTAAATGGTGCCAATGATGACTAATAGACATCTCCAACAAATCAACTAGGAGTGCGTAGGCGTAAGCCGGGGCGGAGCCATCGCTTCAATCTTATAATAAAATTTTCCCTTAACTTACATGAGTCAACTTCGGAGATAGAAAAACATCCCTCAGAAACCAGGAGGCTATGGGGTCTAGACTCGGCCTCACTCAAAGGACTAATTAGTCATCCGCTCAAATCTGCATAATCAGCATAAAAAACTTCAAGATAATTCTCAAATTCGCATCATTAAAGGGAGCGGTGGTCTGCCGCCTAAACTAGCGATTCCCGCTCAAATTCTCTTGACCAAGCCTAGATCTGCATCATCGGCCCCGATTTCAAATGCTGGGAGTAAAATTTGGAGTGAGTCAGCAGCTAACTCGCTCTTTCACCACAAAAGACCGACTTTACAAAACCAAGTAATTGTGATGCTGCCTGGCAAAGAAATCGTGTAGTAGTGGGAGAAACTGGGGCAACGGGAGACATAAAAATTGGGTGTTCCCGACGTTAAGAATAAACTGAGACACAAAAGTACCAAGGAAATTAAGCATATTTGGAGGAATTAGGCATTGAAACTCTTGACAAATAACTATAATTCAATACATTACTCCCAAACAAAAACAAGGAAATCAAAAGAAGGCTAGAAAAAGAATAGTGGTAGAACGTCTAATTAGATTACTGAATATTTTTAGAGTAGCAGCAGAGAGATTTCGCTGAAAACGGGAAAATTATGAACCAGTAATATTGGTAGTATGGGGATTAATAACATCGCGAATAGGGGCAATACTTATGTGTAACTAAGATTAGTATAAACAGCAAAAAAAAGTCACAGGCCGTCAATAAAACTAGGGAAATTTTTATTTATAAATCTTTCAACCCTTATTGAACCGTTAGTTTATGGCTGCCTGCCCTCCAAGAGCAGGCAGCCATAAACTAACGGGGGAAAAAGCTTGAGAGTTTTTGGAGATGTCTAATATATCCCGCTCCCCCTGTTACTAAGAGGGTAGATCCAGCCTGAGACATATTAACTCCTTCCTACTCGAAAATCTAAACTTGTTGCCGATCGGCGAAGTAGCAGGACATGGCATGGTCAAGGTCCGGGAGTAGCAAGCCGCGCTCGCTGCCGAGAACGCTGTAAGTGGGACGGAGAGCGGCAAAACCAAGTTCTCGCGTAGGACGAGCTTCGACACCAGACGCATCCACACCCGCGACAGAAGCCGCCAGTCGCGCCAACTCGGTCCACGTGATCGCACCCTTATTAGCTAAATGCCACAAGCCGTACTCGCCGTCAATTAACAAATCGAGGCTGGCATGGACCAAATCCGGGACATAGGTAGGCGAAACAACCGAATCCTCTGCCGTTACGAACCTCTGCCCAGCAGCCAACTGACGCAGTGCGATCGTCACGAAGTTATACTCATCCCACGGGCCGAAGAATGCACTCGTGCGGATTACTAGCGCTGAGGGATTAGCGTTTAAGACCCGCGCCTCCGCCAGAGCTTTGCTGCGCCCATACACGTTGAGGGGTGCAACAGCGTGGCTTTCTAGATAAGGGGTAGCACCAGCCCCATCGAATACAAGGTCTGATGAGAACGTAAGCAGCGCCACTCCCGCATCAACGCAAGCAGCAGCGAGGATGGCTGGACCCTCAGCATTCACCCGCAGACAGATGTCAGGTTCGCGTTCGGCATCATCCACGCGAACGTACCCAGCAGCGTTCACAACCGCCCACGGATTCAACTCACTAAGAGCCGCAGCGACAGACGCGAAGTCGGTAATGTCCATTTCCCGGCGTGTCAGGATGTGGTATGGGATGCCCCGGAGATCGCACAGGCGGGCAAAAGCCTTGCCCAGCGTTCCTGTTGCTCCCACAATTGCCAGCGGACGCACAGGCTGGGGATTGGTAATTGCTAATTGGGAATTAGTTATGTTCTTTTCCACCCGCCAGTCTTCAGGCCCCATAACCCAGTTATCCTGCTGCCCATCTGCGCCACAACTATAAGGTGGATAAAGCAGCCTCACAGGTCGGCGCCACCATCCAGGCACGTCGAGGACGGGGTGGTCCGGCTGGCGTCCCTCTGCTAAATCCCGTACCAGCCGGGCCAGGGCGGTCGGGCGCGGATGGGAACCGCGCACATCAAATACTCCCGACTCATAGTGGCCATCGGCGCGGGTCAGCAAAACATTCCAGTCAAACGTACCCAAGAGAGACCAAACAGTCACCCCGCGCACGTCCACGCCCTCGCGACACATAGAAAGCGCTGCCTGCCATATTTCATAAAGCCAGCGCAGTTGCTCCTCCCGAGTGCAACCGAGGTGTGCCTCTGTCACGGCGATGGGTAGCCCGTAGCGTTCCCATGTCTCTTGGATGAGCGCACGCAAACCGGCTTTACCCTCAGCACAGACGCGCACTGCCTCTATGTCGATGTACTTGTGTTTCTCGTTTCCGCAAACCCAGGACTCTGGGTAGTTTTCTATGCGTTCATCCAGAAAGCGTTCGCTGGTTACGTAATAATTAAGCCCCAACACGTCTGGCGGGCAGGGATTCTCCAAGAACCAATCGAGTTCGGCTTCCTCAATGCCCAAGTAGCGTAGGTAACCCCACATCGGGCTAGACCGATTCAAGCGACCGCACAGCAAATCGAAGCTCAACCAGCGGCGCTCATTCTCAAATTCTGCCTGATACGCTAGTAGGGGCGTGCTGTAAGTTTTACCCATGTCCTCAGTCTGCACCAGTTGTGCGGCAGGGTTTACCTCACGAATTGCCCGCATCGAGAGTACAGTGGCACGGCACTCTGTCAACAAGGCACGGGCGAAGGTTAGTCCATCGAGTCCGTGAGGATACCAGTGACCGTAGAGTCCGCTAAATCGCGCCGTGGTCAGTGGCTCGTTGACAGGTGTGTAGCGGTCTACCCACGGATAGCGCTCTGCAACCGCCCGGGCGAATTCGGCTAGTTTCTCAGGGAAGCTGGGATCGATGAGACTGGTATGGCGGGGGCCGCTGCCGTGGTGAACTAGACCAACGATGGGATGAATGCCGAGTTCGCGCAAACGACCCAGCCGCTCATCCGCCCAGGACCAGTCAGCACTCTCTAAACCATCGGGTGCAGTCCGTTCCCACAGCACGGGGTAGCGGATGGCACGCACGCCCAGTTCTGCAAACAGGTCGAGGTCCTCCAGGCGCGTGGCGTGACCGCTGCGCTCCAACTGGTCGAAATACTCGTCGCCCACGCGGTTAACAGTGCATTCTACTCCAGCCCATACCTCTAGGGGCGGGGTAGCGATCGGCTGCTCTCTGTTCATTAGATTAGTGTTTTACTACAGGGGGTGCATATTAAACATATTTGTTTTGTCGATCGGTGACGACATCTATTAGATAGATATATATAGATAAATAAATTAGTTTTTGTGGGGTGGGTACGATCGCCCGCCCCCAACACATAAGTTAAAGCCGATCGCCCCATCTTTCCATTGGCACCGGCCGCAACCTTCCCGCTACTTCTACACTCGGCCAATTCGGATCGAAAGTCAAATTTTCCAAGGTTCCATCGCTGTGAATTACAAAGGTATCCTCAATTTTGGCTCCCGACAAACTCGGATTCCAAGCCACTGCCATATTTTCGGCTAACCTATCTGAAGTAGCCGGATTTGCCACAACTTCTCGCGCCAAATATCCGGTAGTTCCGCCTTGATGGTGTTGCCTAATTGCTTGAGGATATCCCTCCTCTTCGTAAGCAGCTTTCAGCGTATCATAAACCGCATTCAGCGATACTCCCGGCCGGCACGAATTCAACCCTGCTGCTTCAATTTCTCTGACTTGTCGGTGCAACTCGGAATGATTTTCCCCAAGAAAGTCGAAACTGACAAATCGGGTTAAATTTGCATACAAACCCCATCCCCTGGCACAAAATACTAACATTGCTTGCCGCCCAATTTGTTCGGTGGTTGCGGTGGCGTGGCGGTACAGCGGCAAACGCCTTTCTCCAGCAACTAATGTCAGGGCTGGATGCAAACCTCTCGCCCACAATGCCTGTGCACCGGCTCCCGCTAGCTGATATTCTGTCCATGTCGGTTTGGCTGCAGAAAGTACCTCTGTCATGGCTTCACTGGCTAAACGCCCGACTCGCCGGTATCGCTCTAATTCGCTTGGCATCATTGTCTGTTTGCTAGACTGTAAAGATGCGATTATTGGCGTTTCTTGGGGATAAATTGGCCGATCGCTCATCACCTTACCGTCACCAGTAATTTCTTTGACAAAAGCTTCGCGCTGTGCAACATCTGCCCAAGGATAGATGTGCATTTGAAAGTTGGCTGGCAATTCTTCGTCTTGCAAGCGCTGGGCTTCGATTTCATCGGTGAGAACCCAAGCTGTTTCGGCGGTGATTAAAAGTTCTGCAACTCCGGTTTCTGCGGTCAGCAATACTGTATGGGAACCGCCGGCTGTGGCCCAAGCAAACCAGTCTGTGCCTCGCAAGCGAAGGGCGATCGCTCTTGTTTCGCTTAAGGCTTGGCGGATGAATTCGAGTTTGCTGTCAACTTCTGGATTTAATGAGTGTATCATAGATGAAAGTTCGGTAACGGATGTAACGGATGTAACGGATATAATGCATCTGAGGAAGAAGGAAGAAAATCAATGATTTTAGTTAGCGTTTCCTCAATCTAAAATCTAAAATCTAAAATCTAAAATAGATGGATGGATACGGCTTGCAATTCTTTAGCTTTTTCTTCGGGTAAAGCGTCGTTAGCAAACATTCCGGCTGCGAGTTCGGTTCCTGCTAGGTATTTTAGTCGATCGCTCGATCGGTAGGGCGGATAAAATTCGGCGTGCAAATGCGCTTCGGGATGGGGTTTCCCGTCTGTGGGCCCTTGAAACCAAGCCATCAAATAGGGAAACGGGCGGTGCCACAAACCGTCATATTTGAGGGTGACTGTTTTTAAGGCTTTAGCGAGTCCTTGACGCTGTTTTTCAGTAAGATCGATAAATGTGGCCGTCGGTGCGATCGGCGCAATCCAGACTTCGTAAGGGTAGCGGGCGCAAGCGGGGACAAAGGCGATCGCCTCGGAGTCTAAATAAAGAATTCGCTGTTTGTCAGCAATTTCTTTTTGAATCATATCTTGCAGCAAACCGCTACTGTTTTTTTCATAGTAAACCGACTGACATTCTAACATCCGCGCCGGCACTGGCGGCACGAAGGGATAAGCGTAAATTTGACCGTGGGGATGGTGCAAAGTTACTCCTACTTCGACGCCGCGATTTTCAAAGGGCAAGACGTATTGAATTTCGGGATTGCTGCCAATAACTGAAGTGCGATCTGCCCATACTTCTAACAGCAATTCTAAGTGAGATAGCTCCAAACCGCCGAGGGAAGCCAGCGGATCTTGAGTAAACACTACCACTTCGCAAATGCCGTGAGCGGGCAAAGTTTCGACAATATTTGCCGGTGCGTTTTTTGCCTGCAAAGTCATCGATGGAAAGCGGTTGTCAAAAACTGCTACGTCGTAATCTCCCGGCGGCAATTCTGTCGGAAACTTAGGGTTAATTGTAGCAGCCAGGGGGTTGTATTCCGGCGGCGGCATGAAGGTTCTGCCCTGGCGGTGGCTGGCGTATGCTACCCATTCCCCCCGCAAAGGATGCCAGCGAAAGTGCGGGTTTGCCTGTACCGGTTCATTGCTGGGACTTACGGCCGCGATACCTTCTGGGATGGGGTAGCGGCTGTAGAGTGTGAGTGGGCGGCCGTCTGGTTTTAGCAATATTTGGGAGTGCATTTTTGTCGGGGCGGGCGTTTTTAATAGAGCGGAACTTACGCATTAAGACCAAAGAAACCGGGTTTTTACTTAATTGGCAGGCTACAACGAAAGATTTTCCTAAAAAACCCGGTTTCTGACTGCGGCTGCGTCTAAGAGTAGAGATTTTAGGAGTATAACTTCGTGCTTTGAGAATTCGCCCCTATCTAAAGTCGCAAATTATTATATAGATAAGTCTAGTTAGGAGTGGCAACTTAGGGCGCTCCTCCTCCAGGGATTGAAACCCCATCTTTAACTTGACAATGTATTTTTCCCGTAGTATGATAAGAATACAAGTTAATAAGACGCTCTGGAAAGAAGACAGAGGGTAAACTGCTGAATCCCGCAGACGCCGGGGACTATCCCGATGGCCCGCAAGCCTGAAAACTGCCACAGGACTACACAAGACTACAGAGCAAATTTTTTACAAGAATACTATCAGTATTTTGTTTGCGTAAAAAATAGTTAGTCTGTAGAATGATGAACTTTAGAAAAAAATCTACTCCCAAAAAATCTAAAATAATAAAATCTGGGAAAAAATGTATAACACAATCTGGAAAAAAATCTAGAAAACACATAAAACAAAGTATAAAAAAACGCATAATATATTTTCACGATAAGCAACTTCAAGAAAAATTTAAGCACGCTAGTGATTTTGGTATTCAAGAAAGTTGAAGTTTACAGAATTTAACAAAATTTCAAATCGCTATAGAAAATCATGTACAAAGTAGCACTACGAAAGTGAGGTGGGGAACTTTCAGAAGAATGCCAGTAGTTCATTATTTTGATCCGCAAACAGCTTTAAATGTCTTTTCTGATGATAAGGGATATTTTATCAGTGGTTGGAAATTGAAGGAAAACCAACTTAAGGCGATTAGAGATACTGGTAATATTGGAGGAGGCTGATAATAAAAAGGGCGGGAACTTTTTTCCTGCCCTTCTAAAAATAAAATACTAGATTGTATGAAATTGCTTGATATGAAATTGATATGAAATATATTAGATTGCTAAAAAATTTTATTAATAATAAAATCAGCAGCGATGAATTTGAGTTCCAATTTATGGAGCTTTTTAAAAAAGATTTTTTTTATTCAGAAATAGAGTTCCAAATTTGAGACAAGTTGTTTGGTGACGTAGATGCTTATTGCAGCGATTCTGCTTTATTCGATCCTGAGTTTGATATTGATGAAGCTCAGCTCAGATTATCAGTCAAACAAGCATTAAAAGGGTTAGAAGAGTGATTGCCCTTCTCTCCAAAAAATCAAAAGGCTGAATTTTGACCAGCTTCCACATTGGATTAAGTAGGTAAAATAAACGTCAGTCAAGGCGGGTCGCCGTTTTATATCCAACGTCAAATCCCGCATAAATACCCCCTCCACCTCTTAGTCTCTTAGAGAGGGACTTCGTTTGTATAGACGCGGTTTCAACCGCCGAGTCTCAAAGCAAATTGAGGTGCGCAGCAGCGAACCCTACATAATTCGATCGCACTTATCAAGTCGGCGACTTCAACAGCGGTTCAATCTGCTGCCTTTGATACTGCAATTCGTCTGCTAAAGGCTGGTAAATTTCTCGATCGCCTGATTCATTGCAATAATCCCACAAACCATTGTAACAGTGCCTGTCGTCGTCCCAGCCCGGATGGTTGACAATCGGATACAAGCAGATTCCCTCTATCGGCACTCCTGCTTTCATCGCCGCCACTACCTCAGTGCACACATAATTAAACCACACCGGTCTAAAATCGTCTTCAGCGCCTGTTTCTGCTACGAATAAGGGGCGGCGGTAGCGATCGAACACTTCTTGCAGTTGTTCGCGAAACGGCCGGTACAGGGGATCTGTGTATTTCATCGGGTCTTCTTTGTGAATGCACTGATTGCGATCGTAATAATTCACCCCAATAATATCGAGATATTTTTCCGTGCCGCCGAGTTCGGGGCGAAAACGTCCGGCCAACATATCCCAAGCTTGATATTGAGATAAGTTATAAGCTTCGGCCTCCTCTCGATCCTCGGGTTTGTCTGGATCGCCAATAACGTTAATTACGGGGTCGGTTTGAACGATGCGACTGCGGGGATTAACTTCCCAAACTGATTCTATCGCTGCGATCGCTGCTTTGATTAACTGGATTTTGAGCTCGTCTCCCCTGCCTTTGGCAAAGGGATTGATGTAGGCGAAATCGCCGCCGGCCCAAGCAATAAATGAAATTTCATTGACAGGTGTCACAAAAGGTGTTGCGTCGGTTTCCTCCGCCAGGACTTCCATAAAAGCGCGCACCATCTTGGCAAACCTGGACACGAATTCGGGACTGAAAATATCAATATCGTCGGGCCAGCCGTAGTGAAACAAATCCCAAATTACCTGCATTTTGATGTCGCGGGCCGCGCGGATTATTGGCCGTGCGCTGGAAAAATCGTATTTTTCTGGCGACTGTTCGATTAAGTGCCAGCGGAGGCCTTCGCGGACTGTGTAAATGCCTTGCTGTTGCAAACGTTGGTAGTCGGCGACTGCAAATTTATCGTGAGAGGTGGCGGCTGTTACATCAAGGCGTTTTCCCGATCGCAATCGGTGGGTGGAACATTCAAAACCTCCCATGAAAAAGCTTTGAAACATCAATCTAATGGCTAATGGGGCATCGGGCATCGGGCATCGGGCATTGGGAATGGGGCATGGGGCATCGGGCATTAGGAATTTAGAAATTGGTAATTGTTAGCAATTAACTAATAACTAATAACTAATAACTAATAACCGATGCCCCATTCCCCATGCCCAATTAGCACTGAGTAATAGCTTGCGGCTGTGCACTTTCTTCGGGAAGATCCCAGCCGAGAGTTGCCGCGGCCATCGCCTCTAGGGGAAACTTGGGAGTGCGATCGGCATACAGCAAACCGTTAGCTTCTTGGTAAGTATCGGTCAACTGCGTGTAACAAAATCCACTGAACATTTCCACTTGGTTTACCACCTTCAGCAGCGCGGTGTAGCGCCTTTGCAGTTCCTTCGTGTCCCACGCGCGCACGTAGCCCCAAACTCTGTAAAAATCGGGGTTTTCGTGGCCGGCGCAGGCGATGCCGCCGAATTCTGTCAGCATCATCGGCTGTCCTTGGTGCGGGTGACCGTCCAGGGTGAGGATGCGCCCTCCCGGACGCCCGCGATCGAACAAATCGGATAGCTGGACTTCCGGTCCGTAGCGCTTGGCTAGGGTTTGCGGGTTGTTGTCGTAGTCGTGAATCGCCAGGATGTCGGTATCGATGCTTTCCCAGCCGTCGTTACCGATGACGGGGCGAGTCGGATCGAGGGTTTTTGTCAAGAAATACAGCGCTTGCACGTAGTTGCGGTGGGCTGCTGCTTCGACTAAATTCGGAACTCCCCAGGATTCGTTGAACGGCACCCAGACTACGATACAGGGGTGGCTGGCGTCGCGGTCGATGACTTCGATCCACTCCCGCGTCAGCCGGTCAACGGCTTTGGGAGTGAAGCGGTAGGCGCTGGGCATTTCTTCCCAAACTAGGAGCCCGAGCACGTCTGCCCAGTACAAAAATCGGGGGTCTTCGATTTTTTGGTGCTTGCGGACGCCGTTGAAACCCATTGCTTTGACTAATTCGACATCGTGGCGCAAAGCTTCGTCGTTCGGGGCAGTCATCATGGTGTCGGGCCAGTAACCTTGGTCGAGCACCAGCCTCAGGTAGTAGGGGCGGCCGTTGAGCATGAAGCGATCGCGCTGGATGCTGACCGTCCGCATGGCGGTATAAGATTTAACCTCGTCCAGCAGTTTGCCGCCTGCCCACAACTGCACTTGAGCGTTGATTAATGTCGGTTTTTCCGGACTCCACAGCAATTCGTTGCGGTAGTCGTCGATACCCGGGTCTGAGAGGGCGATGCGGCGGTGGATTTCGCCGTTGATGACTTCGTAGGTGTCGTTGACGAGCAGCATACAGCCGATCGACAGTTTAACTTTAATCTGAATTCCCGACTGGAGATCGCCGGCGACAAACGCTTCAAAACCGATTTCCCAGCGTTCAAACTGCGGAGTCCAGCGGATGCGCTCGATATAAGTGTGAGGCACCAATTCTACCCAGACTGTCTGCCAAATACCCGTCGTGCGCGGATACCAAATACTGTGCGGCTCTATTTGCCAATCTTGCTTCCCCCGCGGTTTCTCCAAATCTTGCGGGTCGTCCTGGGCCCAGACTGTCACCCGCTGCGGCCCGCTGTGGTTCAAAACTGCTGTAATGTCTGCGGAGAAAGGAGTGTGTCCGCCTTCGTGTTGGATGACAAACTGACCGTTCACCCAGACGCGGGCGCGGTAGTCTACGGCCCCGAAGTGCAGCAGCACTCTGCTTTCTGTGTGAGGTAAGTCAAATTCGCGTTCGTACCAGCAATTGGCGTGAAAATTCGTGTCGCCGATCCCGCTTTTTGCCGATTCGGGTGCAAATGGCACTTCTATAGTGTGAGTCCACTCAGAAATATCGATCGGCTGCACGCAGCGTCCCGCGTCGTCGTAAGCAAACCTCCACTGACCGTTGAGACAAATCCAGTTGCTGCGGCGCAATTGGGGGCGTGGATAACCAGTTTTCCGCCCTTGAACAGTTACCTTGCTGTCTATAGTGGAAGACTCTTCAATATCACAATTTTCTAGCTCTCTACCTAACCAGCTCATCGGCACATCTACCCGAAGTTATACATATAGATTAGCGACAATTACCCCGACTTTGACAACTTTTTTGCTGATTAATTTGTAAAAGATTTGTAAAAGTTTAGTAAATTAAAACAGCCTCATCTAAAGGCTGTCTTGTACTGAAGGCAGAAGCCATTAGTCATTAGTCAGAGGCCAGGAAGAAGCAAGATTTTTCTGATCCCCGACTCGGACACTCGGACACTCTGGGCCTCTCCCCCTCGCTTGCCACTCTCTGTCTGACACTCTCCCGAGCTCATAACTCTAGTTTAGCTGGCCACCTTTTGCAAATCACCTAACTGTTCAGTTAGCTCACTTTTGAGGCCATTATCATCTAAAGGCGACAAACACTGAAATATTTGTTCGAGTCCCGTTAGTTCAAATAGGATTCTAACTTGTTCGCTCATGGCAGATATCAAAAGTATACAAGCGCTGTCTCTAACTAATTTCACGATCGCCACTACAGACATTAACTCCGGATTTTTCAAAAAATTAATTTTTGAGAAATCGAGCATAAGAATTTTACCACCACTTGCAATTAGGCGCTCTATTTCTTTATAGAAATGCGGAAATTGAGAAGTTTCCAAAACCTCTGGAGACAAAACAATTTTAACTATCACTCTCATTTTCTCCTCAACGCTTGTTTGAATTGTCAAATAAATTTTAACCCAAACCGAGTATGGCGATCCGTCCATACCTTACATTTTTAGCTATTGCTGTAGGGTGTACACGGAGCGCCAGACATTTGGACTCTTACTAATTCACAGCTTCCACCTACTTGCTAGCAGATTGGCCGTGGCCGTTGCCGTTGCCGTTGCCGTTGACAGCAGCGACTTCTAGAGAAGGTGTGGCTGGGAACTCGATCGCTCCATTCGAGGAGCTTAGATTAGAGGCAGAATCGTTAACATTCGCCGCCAATTGAATCACCGGCTTGGTAGTAAGTTGATTGTAAGTTGTCAGAGCTTGAGCGACCACTTGATCCATGTTGTAATACCTGTAAGTCGCCAGCCTTCCCACGAAAGAAACTCCAGGAGTTTCATCAGCCAAAGCCTTATATTTCTTGTAAATTTCGGCATTTTCTGGACGCGGAACCGGATAGTAAGGGTCTCCCTCAGCTTGAGGATATTCGTAGACAATGCTAGTTTTTTGATGCTCTTGTCCGGTGAGGTATTTAAACTCCGTGCAGCGAGTATATAAATGCTCGTTGGGGTAATTTACCACCGGTGCTGCTTGGTGTACAGGTACGTTCAGCGTTTCGTGCTTGAATTCCAAGGAACGGTAAGGAAGTTTGCCGTAGCAGTAATCGAAATAGGAATCGACCGGCCCGGTGTAAATCATTTCTCCGTAAGGGATAAAGCCCTCAATCTCCCGGTAGTCGGTATTCAGCATCACCTTGATGTTTGGGTGAGAAAGCATCTTTTCAAACATCCGAGTGTAGCCGTGCAGGGGCATTGCTTGATAGGTATCGGTGAAATAGCGATCGTCCCGGTTAGTGCGAGTGGGTACGCGCGCAATCACTGAGTTGTCGAGTTCCGACGGATCCATTCCCCACTGTTTGCGGGTGTAGTTGCGGAAGAATTTCTCGTAAAGTTCGCGACCGACTTTGCTGACAACGACATCTTCGGAAGTGCGAATATAATCCTTTGGTTCTGCTACTTTCGCGAAGAAATCTTCTACTTCAAATGAGGTGAGATTCAGTCCGTAAAGTTGGTTGACGGTGTTGAGATTGATGGGAATTGGCAGCAGTTGACCGTCAACGCTGGCGAGGACCCGGTGTTCGTAGGGCCGCCACTCGGTGAAGCGGGAAAGATACTCGAAAACAGGGCGCGAATTCGTGTGGAAAATGTGGGGACCGTATTTGTGTACGAGGATGCCGTGGTTGTCGTAGTGATCGTATGCGTTCCCACCGATGTGGTTGCGGGTATCTATTATTAGGACTGTTTTTCCGGCTTCATTTGCTAGTCTTTCGGCAATGACGCTACCTGCAAATCCTGCGCCGACAATTAAATAGTCAAACATTAAAAAACCTCTGATTTGTAGTAAGGTAAGTGGTAATTTGTAATCAACAAGCAAGAATTGTTGAGTGTTAAGTTTTGAATGTGTAAATTGGTAACTCTTTAACTTAAACCTCAACCTTCCTAGCTTAAAACTTTCATCCTGCCTGTTGCGTTCTGCCTTTTGTCGTCGATCGCACTTTCGATCAACGCCAGCATTTCTCCCAAGGTATTGTCCCAAGAATTGTCTGCTAAAAAGGCGTCTACTTCGCTGAGCCACTTGGCGCGAACGTCCGAACTTTCGCTGAAGATTTCTTCGGCACAAGCAACGAATTCTTCAGCATTGCTAGCAATCCGAACCAAGCCGTTTTCTCCGTAGGGCCGCACCACGTCGCGGATAGGAGTAGAAATCACTGGTTTGCCAGCAGCGAGGTATTCTGGAGTTTTCGTCGGACTAATAAACTTAGTCGATTCGTTAATTGCAAAAGGCAGCATCGCTATATCCCACCCGGCAAGATACCCTGGCAGCTCTTGATAAGATTTGCCGCCGAGATAGTGGATATTTGGGTGAGTTGGCAGAGTTTCCGGATCGATTTTTACCACCGGGCCAATGATGACCAAATGCCAGTCCGGCCTTGCTTCGGCAATGCCCGCCAGCAGTTCGATATCCATGCGTTCGTCTATGACGCCATAAAATCCCAAACGCGGGTGAGGAATGTCTTTTTGATCCGCCGGTTCTTCTGAAAGATTCCTGGCTGTCGCAAAGTGTTCTTTTTCGATGCTGCTGGGGAAGGGGTGAATGTTCTCGTGCTGGTACTGTTTAGCTTCGTAAAGGCTGTGTCCGCCTGTAAATACTACGCTGGCACGCTTTAATAGTTGATTTTCATTGGCTTTTAAATCGGGGTGTGCGCCTTTGAATGCTGACAGTTCATCCATGCAGTCGTAGACTACAGCTAGTGGCTGTAAGTGGTTTGTGAAACTGACAGCCATTGGTGTGTAATACCAGAGTATGTACTGGTTAATGTCTGCCGCTCGAAACAAATCATCTAGCATGGCTTGCTGAGCAGTTTGTGCTGTTGCTTCGCTGGTTCCTTCGCTGAGGTGCGGTACTATTACCCACACTCCGCTTTCGTGGATGGTGACATCAAGCCACCAATCTGTAGCCGCGCTCAAAATAGGTTCTTCTACAAAGAATACGCGACGATTTTTGGCACAGCGACTCAAGAGATGTTGCGGACGCTGATAGACAAAATTCCACCGCAAATGAGACAGGCAAACTAAATCAGGTGCATCTAAAGCATCAGCTTTTGATAAGTTGGCGCGCAATGCGGGCGAGGTAGAGAATTGAGAGGGCGATTTGGCTGGATCTATAGAGGTAAATCGTATCTCCCATGCTCGACCTTTATTGCTATAATTATTGTTTACTGAGTTGTCAGGGGGGGACATAATTAGCCTCTGGAATTTGTCAATGAAAATTTGTCAATAGGATATATTCTCAGCAGTGTCTTACTGAAAGTTGCAAGCCTCAATCTGAGAAATTTTATTGACGAGCAAGCGCCGCATTCAGTGAACCAAACAAAGAAACTGTTTAGTTGCGGAAAAAACAGGCTTATCTGCTTTTTTCTAAATTGAAACTTGGAGATAAGTTAATATTGTTTGACTTGCTATTGCTGTTAACTGTAACCCAGTTTTTCGGCCATTACTTCTATCTGAAGGATGACTTCTCTCTCAGGAGGCGTTTAGCTTACACGCTGGTTCAAAAGCGGTTAAAGTGCCGATCTACCTTGTAAAATGACTCTTAACAGGCAGGTACGGGCTGAAAAAAGAGCGAGTTTTATTGCTTTATTTGGAGAGGATAGAAAATTTGCGATTCCCTTCTGGATAGCTTCGCTCGCACGGGTTTATGTTCCTTTTTGATTTGACAAACGTTGTTTTTTACACTTCTGCGATCGCTAATTTTAAAAAATGTATCCTACTATACAGAAATAAAGAGATATTTCTGACTTCCGATAGATTAACAATTTACAGTTTACAGTTTATAGAGTAGGTTAAACTTGCATCTTGCACCTTTCTCCCAAATCTGAAAGAAAGCGGGGAACGGCGACGATAAACCTACAATTTTACGCGAGTCGGTGGCCAGAAACCAAGGTAATGACATTAGGGATCTGGGGGTGAGGTTAAACTGCCGCCGAGATCACCAATCTCAATCATCTCTTTAAGGGCGGGTGGGCCGATATCTGCGATCGATCGCCAAATATCCACGTAAACCCGCCCCGACTAGAAAATAGTAGCAATTTTAAAGTCTGCGGTCAATTTTTGCTAGTCCCCCTCCAAAGGCAAAATCTTGCACCGTCGAACTCTTTAAGAAATCGTGGGGAAAGCCCAATTCAATTGCACTTACTTTGTCTAATTGCTGCATTTGTTCCGGGGTTAATTGAAACTCCAAACAAGCGAGATTTTCCTGAAGCTGCGAGAGTCGGCGCGAACCCACAATCGGAATAACTTTGAGTGGCTGTTGGATCAGCCAATTTAGGGCTACTTGAGAAGCAGGTTTGCCAATTTCGGCTGCTATTTTCCTAACTTCGTCAGCAATTTTGAGGTCTCGTTCGTTAATTGTTCCCGATTCAGGTGAATTAAGCCGTTTAGCTTCGCTGGCAGTTTCTGAAGTGTTGTATTTTCCTGTCAGCAAACCGCCTGCTAGGGGGCTCCAAGCTGTGATGCCAATATCAAAGGCTTTTGCCATAGGGATCAAGTCTCGTTCGGGAGTTCGCTCTTTTAAAGAATACTCGATTTGCAACCCGATAAATGGTGTCCAACCGCGCAGGTGGGCGATCGTATTTGCTTGAGAAATAATCCAAGCCGGCGTATCGGAAATGCCGATATAAAGAATTTTGCCGGCGCGCACCAAATCGTCAAAAGCGCGCATCACTTCTTCAACCGGTGTCGTAAAATCCCAAGCGTGCAGCCACAGCAAATCTATGTATTCGACTTGCAGCCGCTTCAAACTTGCTTCTACTGCTTGCACCATATTTTTGCGGTGGTTGCCGAAACCATTGATTTCGCCGTTTTTCATGTTGAGGCTATACTTAGTGGCAACTACCCATTTTTCGCGATCGGCTGCGATGAACTCGCCGACATATTTTTCGCTTGTACCGTTGGTGTAGAGATTTGCGGTATCAATGAAATTGCCGCCCGCTTCTGCAAAGGCGTCGAACATTTTACGGCTTTCGTCGAAGGAGCTCCCCCAACCCCACTCTTCCCCAAAAGTCATGGTTCCGAGGCAGATTTCGGAAACGCGAAGTCCGCTGTGACCTAGTAGTTTATATCTCATGTCACCCTTGCGCTAGCTAATGGTTGTTAACAGTGTAGATCGGCATTTTTGAAACTGTTGCCATCAGTCGGGGCTGCGGGCCTTTACGGCGCCTTAGCACTGTGCTGGATGTTGAATGTTTTGCCAAGTCAATCGATTTTAGATTTGAGATTTTAGATTTTAGATTGACCCCACGGATAAATTCGGGGGCTTGAGGATTTTTGAAAATCGATTTGCGATTGATTCCACGGATAAATCACGTGGCGGGTACCACCTTTGAAATTTGCTTGTCAATCAAAATGTCGTAGCACGGGCAAGGGCGAGGGGCGATCGCCCCTGCATTTACTTTCAACACCGCGCAGGGGCGAGCCTCTTAGCAATGTATTTAGGATTACATGGATAAATAAAAATACAGTAAACTCCAAATAATTTTATCTACCTTTAGATAGGTATTTTCTGAAATGAGTTAAATAAAAAAAAATTGCTATCTTGAATATCACCAAACCAGACAGAACCCGAGAAAAAATTTATGTAGCTAAATTAGCTTTTTAGCGTTATGGTGATTTATAGATTACAAAAACTAGGTGACTCACTTGGCTGACATCGTTGATACCGCCGTTTCGGCTGGCTCTTTTACTACCCTAGTTGCTGCCGTGCAAGCGGCTGGTTTAGTAGATACTCTCAAAGGCGCTGGCCCCTTCACAGTTTTCGCGCCTACTGACGAAGCTTTTGCTAAGCTTCCCGCAGGTACTGTAGAAGCACTGCTTAATGATATTCCTAAGCTGACAAAAATCCTGACTTATCATGTCGTTTCCGGCAAAGTTATGGCTGCTGATGTGGTAAAGCTGACATCTGCCAAGACAGTTGAAGGTTCAGAAGTGAAAATTGATGCTTCCAATGGCGTAAAAATCAATGATTCTACCGTTACAGCAGCCGATGTTGCTGCTGATAATGGCGTCATCCACGTTATTGATTCAGTCTTGCTTCCTGCGTAAGCACAGACTTAGATAGCTCAATACTATCTTGAGGGCGGTGGCTATAAGTAGCCACCGCCCTGTTTTAGTTGAGGTTTAAATATTTCACGCGGCTCGATAATTAAAACTATGATAAAGCAGCGTCCATTGGGCGATCGCCCTCAGCTTGAGTCGGCCCCCAAATTGTCGCTGCTGGATTTACCGGCCCGGTCAGGTTGCAGGCTAACTGCGACAGGTACTCGGAACAAAAAAGTTATCAAAAAAATAAAAAAGTGCGATCGAGTGCGTTAGCAATTGCCGATAATTAGGACCCCACTTATTTTGCACTCTGGGGCTGATTCCCGGTTGATGCGTAGATACCAGGCAACCAAACCCAACATTTATCCGAGAAACTCGGTTTACGAGGCTTTGTCCTAATTAAGATACAATAAAAACCACAACGAAAGTGCGATCGACATTATTTGACAGTCAAGCTATGCAATCTACAACAAATCAGTCCGATACAGAACCGGCGAGGGACGCTCCCAAACACGGATTGCCCGTTACAATAATTACAGGATTTCTCGGCATTGGTTAATGCAGTTTACAAACTTTTAGAACGCCAAGCAAATCTCGACTATCTAGTAGTCGAAATAACCAGATTCCCCACAGCCGACGGCATTACAGACGATTTCACTCACCCAGACTTTGCATTGCCCGTAGAAAGTAAGTAGAAAGTAAATTTATGGCTGTAGAAATAGCCAAATAAAAACTCTTTATTTTAGCTGGCAAAGGGGAAAATTTTACTCAATTGATGCAGACAGTTATCGCACAACCTGCACTTACAGCCCAAGCTAGACTTGCCGACCCGGTTTGGTAGCTAAAAACTTTTTTGGGAAACACGCTTGCAGACCAGTTGCTAGATGTCATATTACCCGAAAACACGAGCTATAAAATTGACCAATCAATTTTTAACTCAATAATTTTGTAACCCAATAACTCTTTCTATTAATGGTAACGGGTAAGGGATAATCGGGCATTGGTAAGGGGTAATGGGTGAGGGGCGAGCGGTAGTAACAAACAAAAAATAACAAATAACAACTAACAAATAAATGCGTATAATTGTTGAAGGCTGGCGCTTTTTGCCGCACTCCTACGCGATCGCCAATCAATTTCAGCTACTAGAAATGCTGAAATATCCTCACTTAGAAATTTTCCACAAAGATATCCCCTATCTAGACGAAAATTGGCAGCCAGTAACGGGTTTGTTAGACGCAACTGCTGAAGCAGCAATAAAAAATATTCCTCACCCTTGGGCGTCTCTAAAAGCAGACGCTACGTTACGGATCTCAGTACCTTACAATTTTGCACCCTCAAATACAAAACGGACGTGCTTGTTTGCCACAACAGAATGGGGAATTCTGCACAACGAAAACTTTAGAATAACGGGCGCAGCTTCCCTCCGCGAAGGTCACAGCAACTCGGATATAATTATTATTACGCCTTCCCATTGGTCGAAAACCGGATTTATCCGCAGCGGTGCGAATCCCGATCGCACAATTGTCATACCCTGCGGCACCGATCAGAATATTTATAAACCTTTAACAAAATCGGAACGCGAAGCTTTGCGGAAACAGCTAGGATGGGACGGATTTGTATTTTTGAATGTCGGTGCAGGCTCTCCCAATAAAGGCATCGATTTATTGTTAAAAGCTTTCTCCGTTGTAGCTGAAAGTTATCCCGAAGCCAGATTAGTATTGAAAGGAGAAGAATCAATATATGAATCGGATTCTCTGATCGCTCAAAACATAGACGAACTAACCTTTGAGGAAGCAGAAAAAGTTTTGCCGCGCATGGCTTACATAGGAGAAACACTGCCTTTTGCAAAAATGGCTCAACTTTATCAAGCCGCCGATGCCTACGTATCTCTTTATTTAGCAGAAGGTTTCAATTTGCCAGCACTAGAAGCAATTGCTTGTGGGTTGCCGGTCATCTGCACTAAAGGCGGCCCGACGGATGATTTTACAACTCCAGATTTTGCTTGGCACGTCGAAAGTACGTTTCAAGAAGGTACTTCTAACGATCGGCAGATATTTCGCCTGATGCCAGATTTAGAACATTCGATTGCCTTAATGAAAAATATTATAGAACAGCCGGAGTTGTGCGATCGCTCTCGCGAAGCAGGCCCCAAATTTGTAGCGACTGGGTTTACCTGGAAACACGTTACAGACCAACTCCTAGAGGTACTTGTGCCAACTATTCGCTCGCCCAATTAAACAGGGTGCGATCGAATAGTTGGCAGCTTCCGATAATTAGCGCGGGTAAGGCGCTGTTCGGAATTAATATAAGATACAATAAGAACAACAACTTTAAGCTTCAGACCTTATTTGACATCCAAGCTATGCAATCTACAACTCAGTCCGAGACAGAACCGGCGATGGACGCTCCCAAACACGGATTGCCCGTTACAATCATTACAGGATTTCTCGGCAGCGGCAAAACAACCCTGCTCAACCACATCCTGACCAACCAGCAGGGTTTGAAAACAGCAGTTTTGGTCAATGAATTTGGCGAAATCGGCATTGACAACGAACTGATTGTCACCACCGACGACAACATGGTTGAGCTGAACAACGGCTGCATCTGCTGCACTATTAATGAAGATTTAGTTAATGCAGTTTACAAAGTTTTAGAACGTCAAGAAAATCTTGATTATCTGGTAGTCGAAACAACCGGACTCGCCGACCCGCTGCCAGTAGCGATGACTTTTTTAGGCACAGAACTGCGCGACCTGACTCGTCTCGATTCGATAGTTACAGTAGTAGACGCAGCCAACTACAGCTTAGATTTGTTCAACTCTCAAGCAGCTTACAGTCAAATAGCTTACGCCGATATAATTATCCTCAACAAAACAGATTTGGTTGAGGAAGCAGATTTAGATTTGTTGGAAGTTAAGATTCGCGATGTCAAAGAAGGTGCTCGAATTCTGCGAACAGTAAAATCGCAAGTTCCCCTACCCCTTGTCCTCAGCGTCGGATTGTTTGAATCGGACAAATATTTCCAATCTGAAAAAACTCCTAGCAGTCACGACCACGACCATCACGACCACCACGACCACCACGACCACCACGACCATCACGACCACCACGACCACCACGACCACCACGACCACCACGACCATCACGACCACAGCCATCACCACCACTCCGACCATTTAGAAAATGACGGATTTACCTCAATTTCTTTCCAAAGCGACAAGCCGTTTTCTCTGAGGAAATTTCAATATTTCTTAGACCACCAACTGCCAACAAACGTGTTTCGCGCGAAAGGGATTATGTGGTTTGAAGAAAGCCCGAAACGGCATATTTTTCACTTGAGCGGCAAGCGATTTACGATGGACGATGACCAGTGGAAAGGTGAGCGGAAGAACCAGCTTGTTCTCATCGGTCAGGGTTTGGATACCGAGAATTTGCGATCGCAACTCGAAAACTGTCTTTGTATGCCTTCAACCAGTCGCGGTAAAGGTTTTGCGAAAAACTAACAGTAAAATATTCTTTTCTACTGGTTCCCAGGCTAAGGCCTGGGAACCTATGTAAGCGAGGCTCTGCCTCTGTGATCCTCAAAAATATAGGAGTCAGATCATCAGAATCTGCGTTACCAGGCCTTAGCCTGGTAACGAGTAATTACCTATTACCAATTACCGATTTTCAATGCGAGCAATTATTCAGCGAGTCAAATCATCTCAAGTTGAAATTGACGGTCAAATTGTCGGCAAAATTGGCTGCGGACTTAACTTGCTTGTAGGTATTGCAGACACCGACACCGAAGCAGAACTCGACTGGATGGCTCGCAAATGCCTAGAATTGCGTTTGTTTCCCGACTCGGCAGGAGATAACGGCCGCTGGAACAACTCCGTACAAGACATCGGCGGCGAGTTGCTGGTTGTGAGTCAGTTTACCCTCTACGGGGACTGCCGCAAAGGTCGGCGACCTTCCTTTGACAGAGCAGCGGCTCCTGAAAGAGCTGAAATTTTTTATGATAAATTTGTCGAAAAGTTGCGCCAGAGCGGCTTAAAAGTTGAAACAGGCGTGTTTGGAGCGATGATGCAAGTCTCTATAGATAATGACGGGCCGGTGACTTTGGTACTAGAGAGAGAATCGGCTTGAATGATTTAGTCCTGGACGCACGGGCGGTCAATCGATTTTAGATTTTAGATTTTAGATTTTAGATTGACCCCACGAATAAATGCTCTTTCTTGAGGATTTTCGATTTTCGAAAAGGGATTGATTCCACGGATAAATCACGTGGCGGGTACCACCTTTGAAATTCGCTTGTCAGAAACCGGGTTTTTTTACAAGAATACTTTTTTAGACGGCACACGGGCTCCAAAAACCCGGTTTCTTTAGTTGGATGCCACGGGTGGTCAGAAACCGGGTGTTTTTACAAGAATACTTCCTTAGAGCCGGCACACGGGCTCCAAAAACCCGGTTTCGAGGAGTCTGAGTGCGTCCAGGACTTTTCTTCCTGCTTCCTGCTTCCTGCTTCCTGTTTCCTTCTTCCTTATTCCACAAAAGCAAATTTGCAGATTAACCGGGTTTCCTAAATGCTGTAGCGTAGGTTTTAAAGAGATTGCAGCTAGCTACACCCTGCCAAATCTCCATTCCAGAATCTCCAACGCTCACACAGCCACTTAATAAATTGTCCATTCAGGGGGCTGGCAGCCCCCTGAATCCTTGTGACGATCGCCCCAGGCGACAAACAGCTCAGAATGCTTGTACAGTCACGGTTTAATAGGCATACAACCAATCTCCCACAGCCAGCGCAAAGAATCAGATTCAGCAGGCAAAAACTGTTGCATGAGAGAGTGGAACACTGGCATAACTGCGGTTATCTCTTCTTCCGTAACATTCAATGTATAGAGAGTTGAATCAGCACAGCAAGCGAAACCGCCAGCTACTGCCGCCTCACTCTCTAACAAATGTCCTCGCACACCCGCTGTGCACTACCACCCGATAAACGCCATGACTGTCAAAGCTGCCACCAACACCGTCAACTGCAACACCGCTTCCGATCTCAACTGCATTCCGACTGCCGTAGGCGAACAAACCGCCGATATCAATACTGTTTCCAGCATCGATATCCTCGCTTTGGCTAACTTCGCCCTCAAAGAATTGCAAGCCGAAATGAAAACTGCCAGCCGCAGCGCTCAAGCAGTGGCGATGCGGATTGCTAAGGAAGTCGAACGGATTTGCCAAAAAAGCGATCGCATCCAAATTTCCGGCGAAGTTGAAGCTTGGCAAATCACTTTGGCAGAGCACCGGTTGCAAAAAACCTTGCAATACTACCGCCTCGGTTCCAAACAAGGCCGCGTCGAACTCCATTCTCACCTCGCGGCGATGGTTTACCGCCATGTTGCTTCTTTCCGATCGAACTTGAACTTCCAAGCTCGCTACAACATGATTGAAGACTTTTTGCAAGGCTTTTACATCGAATCTTTGCGAGCTTTCCGCCGCGAACACCAACTCGATGCTACCTACCAGCCCCGCACGCAGCTAGAATTGGCTGAGTACATGGCTTTTACCGAACACTACGCCAAGCGCCAAATCGGTTTGCCCGGCCGCAACCGCCAGCGCCTGATCGTGTTGCGCGCTCAAGGATTTGCCAAGGGCCAACCTCCGGAAACTGCGATCGACATTGAAATGGCTGTAGAGTCGGGCAAGGGAGAAGAGGCGGAAATGTACAGCCGCTCTCCGGCGCTGCAACAAGTGCGCGAGCAAATGGTATCGGAAACTGTCGATCCGGCTGATGCTGTGCTGCGCGATCGAGTAGTCTCGGAATTGATCGCCTATCTGGAAGCCCAAAATCAGCCCGAATGCGTGGACTACCTAACTTTAAAATTGCAAGACCTTTCGGCTTCGGAAATCGATCGAGTTCTCGGTTTGTCTTCCCGCCAGCGCGACTACTTGCAACAGCGGTTTAAGTACCACGTCGAAAAATTTGCCCGCACTCAAAATTGGAAACTCGTGCACGAATGGCTGGGTGCTGATGTCGATCAAAAGCTGGGAATGACTTCGGACCAATGGGAAGAATTTCGCGCTCAACTGTCGCCCCAAATGCAGCAACTGTTAGAAATGAAGCGGAATCAAGAAAGCGACAAGGCGATCGGCGCTGCAATCCAATGCACTCCCAAACAAGTCCAAAAACGCTGGGCGCAACTGTTGGAGCTGGCAAGCCAGACTCGCAACAGCACCCAAGCTTAATTGGTGCTCAAATATGAATGCAACTGTTTTCTTGAGACTGAAAAATGCGATCGGGTGCGGCATCTCCACAGGACTGCCCGCCCCGTCCTCCCCTCTCAAATCAACAAGCGCTGCTACTAATTTATCGCCGCTTTTTGGCAAACTCAATTTATTAAAACAACATTACTTTTTTTAATATCTTTCGTTCCCGGGTAAAGCCTGGGAATTTGTTTCTATTAGTCATTAGTCAATCGATTTTAGATTTTAGATTTTAGATTTTAGATTGCACTGGTTCCGAGGTCGAGCCTCGCTATGCGATATAAGCGAGCAAGAGCCTCAATTGCAGAGGAAAATTGGAGGCACAGCCTCCTTTCTCTGCGTTATCAGGTAGAGCCTGGAAGTCAAACAACACAGTCAATCGATTTTAGATTTTAGATTTTAGATTTTAGATTGACCCCACGAATAAATGCGGGGGCTTGAGGATTTTCGATTTTCGATTTGGGATTGATTCCACGGATAAATCACGTGGCGGGTACCATCAATAAATTCTTGGTCATCAGTCAACACAGTCATCAGTCAACTCTCAACAGTCAACTCTCAACAATAATTCCGGTGCAACCGGAATTATTGTTGGAAATTGCGTGCTTCCGAGGCAGTCCCTCGCTTGGTTGATAAATGCTGTATCTGCTGTCGATCCGTAATGAAAACTATATAATTTTCGAGGGGGCATAAAAAAATTTTCCTCTGAGGTGCGGCTGATGTTTCCAGTGTGGTTGCAAGCAGGATTTTGGGGTTTAGTAGGGGGTTCAGCCTTGCTACTGGGAGCGGCGGTGGGTTACTTTGTCAGCATTCCCCAGCGCGCGATCGCGACAATTATGGCTTTTGGTGCCGGTGTGCTGATTTCAGCGCTATCCTTTGAGCTGATGGATGAAGCTTACAAGCGCGGCGGTTTCGACTCTACGGCGATCGGCTTTTTGGCTGGCGCTGCCATCTACACAGCCGCCAATTGGTTTTTGAGTCAAATGGGAGCAAAACACCGCAAGCGATCGGGCGCTTTGCACCCAGCTAAAACAGAGTCAGGCGATGGCGGATTAGCCATCGCCCTCGGCGCGCTGTTAGACGGGATACCCGAGTCGATCGTCGTTGGCGTCAGCATGATTTCTGGAGGCGCTGTCAGTTGGGTGACAGTAGCGGCAATTTTCCTCTCCAATATTCCTGAAGGACTCTCCAGCGCCGCCGGCATGAAAAAAGCAGGGAGATCGATCGGTTACATTTTTGGAGTTTGGGGTGCGATCGCAGTTATTTCCGGTATCTCCGCATTGTTAGGATATACGGTTTTCAGCCGCTTTTCTGCGGAAGTAATAGCCGCAACTACCGCCGTAGCGGCAGGGGCTATTTTAGCAATGATCTCAGATACTATGATTCCCGAAGCATTCGATGAAACTCACGATTTTGCTGGACTAATTACTGTCTGCGGCTTTTTAGCTGCTTTTGTACTCAGCAAGTTAGCAGAAAGATAATTGGGAATTAACGATCGGTCATGACTAATGTATAATTGCCAATTGCTGAGAGTTATATAGCAATCCTAAATGATTCAGATAAATTTGTAGGGGTAGTGCCTTTCTTTGCCTACTCCCTATCTATCGGGCAACCACGGGGGGATTGCCCCTACAATAATTATGCAAATGATGCGAGGATTGCTATAGGGTTTTTGATAGAGACACAGAGGAATTTGATAGGTTGCCAAGCTGTATCAGGCAACAAAAAAGCTTATAATCAACATCAACGATCGCACCTCCACAAGGAACTAGAAAATTTATGTGTCTCAATCCCGGAGAGATACTGGCCGGACGCTACAGAATCATTGCTCGATTAGGACAGGGAGGATTCGCTAGAACCTACACCGCTCAAGATATACAAAACCCCGAAAATCCCCCGTGCGTAATCAAGGAAATTCCTTTTCCTCAATCCGAAAATCCCCAGGTATTGGAAAGAGCCAGGAGGCGATTTCAAAGGGAAGCTAGGGCTTTGCAGACTCTAAGAAATAACTCGCGCATTCCTGAACTGTTCAATCACTTTGAGGAAAATGGCAATTTTTACTTAGTTCAAGAATTCATGGAAGGAACTCCCCTAAGTCAAGAACTCCCTCCGGGGCAACGGTGGACGGAAGCACAGGCGATCGCCTTTTTACGGGAAATCTTAGAAATTTTAAACTCTATTCATCAAGCAAATGTTATTCATCGCGATATTACACCTTCTAACTTAATTCGGCGCCAAACAGACCGACAAATTGTTTTAATAGATTTTGGAGCGGTCAGAGAAATCAGCACTTTCACATCTAACTCGACAGGTGAAATATTAACATCGCAGGCGATCGGCACCAGCGGTTATATGCCTGCCGAACAATACAATCCGCGGTCCGTCCCGCAACTCTACAACGACATTTATGCTCTCGGAATCATCGCCATCCAAGCTCTCACCGGCCAGCATCCCACCAATCTGCCACCAGACCCCGCAACTTGCGATATTATCTGGGATTACTCGACGCCCAATCGCCCTGCTGTACAAGTTAGCGACAACCTCAAAAATATTTTAACCACAATGGTGCGTTACCACTTTCAAGACCGCTACCAATCTGTGGATGAAGTTTTGCAAGACTTGGATTCGCTTCAATTGCCACCGCCACCACCACCACCGTTACCGCCTGTAGGGAAGTTTCGTTGGTTGCTGTTTGGAGTTGCGGGACTGGGCGCTGGATTGGCGATGGGACTTTTAATCCCCATAATTTTCCCGCTAATCTCCATAATTTCCCGCGAACCAACCCTGCCTACACCCTCCCCAACCCTGCCTACACCGTCCCCAAGCCTGCCTCCACCCTCCCCAGATGGTGTAAGTTCTGGCGAAAAACTCCTAGTGCAACCCTCCGACGTTTCGTTAAAACAAAGGGGAATCAATGAGTTTGCCGACTCAAATTATCCCGCAGCTTTAAAATTGCTCAAACAGTCCTGGAAAGAAGAGCGCAAAGATCCAGAAGCTTTAATTTACATGAACAATGCTCTGCTGAAGGCAATAAATGCAGAATATTACACGATCGCAATTGTTGTTCCCATCCGCAGAAATCAGGACGGCAGCATCCTCAATGCAAATTTAGCCGAAGAACTGCTGCGCGGCATTGCTCAAGCTCAAACCGAAGTTAATTTAGGTCTTCCGGGTGTAAATGAGAACAATAAAGATTTTCCCGGTCAAGGCTTTCTCGAACCAAAAGCTATTAACGGAAAAGGTCTCAAAGTCATCATTGCTGATGACAGAAATATCAAAGACTACGCAGTTAAAAGGGCCCATTACCTGGTCGAGAGACCCGATATTCTAGCAGTCATCGGACACTATACTAGTGACATGACTGTGAAAACAGTAGATATTTACAATGACAATAAACTGGTCGCCATTTCTTCGGGAAGCACAACAGAAGAACTGACGCGAAAACCTCGAAAATATTTCTTTCGGACGGCTCCGACAACTAGGATAGAAGCTGAATCTTTAGTAAATCAACTGATCTTTGCCGGTGAGAAAAAAGCCGCAGTATTTTACAATCCCAACAGTCCGTTCAGCCTTTCTTTGTGGGAAGAATTTAAAAAGCAATTTGAAGCCCTAGGAGGAACGACTTATAAAAGCAGTAATTATGACGACTTATCTAACAATAATTTTAACGCCGAAGCAGCAATCAAAGAAGTTGATGAGAAAGCCGGAAAAACAGCCTTACTTCTCATTCCCGACGGTCAAGTCACTAATTCCCTGGAAAATGCGATCGAAATGATTAAAGCTAACAACGATCGCAATTGGGTGGTCGGACCCTGGACGCTGTACGACCCGGGTACGTTAAAACTAGCAACACAGCTAAATTCTATTGAAAAACTGGGTATATCCGTGTTTTGGCATCCGTTAATAAGTTTTGACAAAAAATTTCCGCAAAACGTTGAAAAATTGTGGGGAGGCCCGGTAAATACTCGAGCGGCTTTAACCTACGATGCCGCCCGGACCCTGATTAAAGCCCTAGAAATGCAGCAAAAACCCAGCCGCGAAGGAATGCAAAAAACCTTAGCCGATCCCAACTTTAAAGCCGCAGGAGCCACGGGTATAATTGAGTTTGACCCGAATACGCGAAATCGGCTAAACCCTCCTAAACGATTGGTGCATATTGTACCGTGTTCTAAAGAACAGTTTGGTTTCACCTTTGTGCCGATCGAATTTACCACAGCCGCAGCCGCAGGTTTAAAATGCGAGTGAATTGATATCTTGTGGCATCCTCCACAAACCTGTAGGGGCTGGTTTTACGAAGTATAATTGCATAAAATTAATCATCTCATAAACCAGTCCCCACCAGATGATAAAATCCTCAATATAAAATTGTGCAAAATGTGCGAGTGAATTGATATCTTGTGCCGAAGGCAGTAGTCGGCCAGAGCTTTAAACCCTACAGCCGACTAGGGCGACAGGTGCAACATATTCATTTATTAGATATATTAAAAAAAGCTAGTTTTTTTTTATAAGAATCCCTATGCCTATCAATCTCGATTCCCCAAAAAGTTCTAGCCTCAAACCAGAAGCCCAGAATATATCAGCCCTCAAACAAGTCTTCCAGACAATTGATGCCGATAGCTGTCCGGGTTCCTATAACTTCCATCTGCACACAGTCTACTCGGACGGGCGATTGCAGCCAGAGGCATTGATGGAACAAGCCATAGCCCGCGGCCTCAAAGGCTTAGCTATCACCGACCACCACAGCACCCAAGGCTACGTTAAAGCTCAACTTTGGCTGGATAATTGGAAATTAAACCATCCCGAAAAAAATAGCGAAGCACCTAGTCTGTGGACAGGCGCTGAAATTAATGCCGAATTGCTCAACAATGAGGTACACATTCTCGCTTACGCCTTCTCCCCGCAACATCCGAGTGTCCAACCATACTTAGGAGGTAAAGGTACTGAAGGCACCGCTTATTATCCAGCAGCCCGGGTAATTGAAGCTATTCATGAAGCAGGAGGTTTAGCAGTTCTAGCACATCCTTGCCGGTATCGATCGACCGCAGAGCAACTAATCCCAGAAGCAGCCCGTTTCGGCATTGACGGTGTAGAAACTTACTATGCTTACGGTAATCCCAATCCTTGGAAACCGAGTCCCAAACGAAGTGCTTTAGTCAAAGATTTAGCAGAAACTTATGGTTTGCTTGGAACTTGCGGAACCGACTCTCACGGGCTGAGTATTCTAGTCAGAATCTAAATAGTTGGGAAATAACAAGTGCTTTATCCTGTGATTGCTAGCCTAAGCCGATTCGGATCCCTCTGTTATGAAAGCAATCGCAATGACCGGAAAACAAGCAGTTCACCATGTCATATTATGTCCGCTAAAACGACCACTATAAAAGTGGTTCGCAGTCAGGACTGAAGTCCTCATAAAAATCCGAGGAGTTCAGTCCTCACTACTTGCCTGATAACGGCTATTTTACTGGACTTGCTCTCATTGCGATCGCCAGCATGAGCTTTCGCCCTCGAAAAGAAAGCAATCGCCCAAGCCGGTAATATTTTGGCAACTCCTAGAGACATTTCTTTCTAAAAACCAGTCGCCATTCTACCGTTCGGGGAACAACTGACAGGCCCTGTTAGTTGGCTGATTTGCCCACTCCAAGCGAGAATTCCCAAATCGATCCATCCAACCTTCCAAATAAGCGCGATTAGCCTTCTTTTCCTCTGGATCGGAGGTATTCATGGGATGAGGTGCTAAACCCAAAATAGCCGCCGTCGTCACGCAAAACATCGACTTCTGAAAACTCTGGCAAATTTGCACCCGCAGGTCGTCTTCACCCCGACAGCTAGTGCGATAAACTTCGTGCAAATAATCCGGCAGAAAATGCCGCATATCTTGCATCAATTGAGTTGGCGGAATCCCTGCACCTCCGATCGGCAAAGGGTCTGCAAACAAAGCCCCGTAGGCAAATTCTCCCTGTTTTTCGGGGATTTGATGGGCTTGCGCGTTGTAGGAAACTGTGCCAAAAAACGCAGTGCCCCGAAAGAAAACTGCCTCTACATAAGGCACTGCTACATCTGGTAAAAATGTCAAGTTCGCCGCCGCCGGAATGATATCGTAGACTTGACCGTGAATCTTTACACTGTAGGTAATTGGCAGACTGGCGGCGCTAACCAAACCTGCTTTGACAAAATTAACTACGTCAGCGATCGACTTAATTTTCCCGGCGTCGTAGGAATCAGACAAGTCGATGAACAAATCGCTCATTACCCGCCAAAACTGACCGAGGCCCGTGTAGTAAGCCAGCATCCGCACTTGTTCCGGCAAAAAATCAGGAAATGTTTTGTGGAGTCCCTGCATGAAAAAATTGCCTTTCAGTTTAGCCGCGATCGCCTTTTCGGCCAAACTGCTAAATTCTGGGGAATCCACATAAGTGTCCAAACCGCCGCCGCCGTGCCAAAGCATTGTTCTCATGCAATACTCAGCATACTCAAAATTAATGCGGTCGTGCCACAAATAGCGAATTAATTTCGGCAGCGTCACCTCTCCATTGAAATATTTAAAAAACGGAAAAAGCACTAAAAACTGTTCTTCAGCGATGTAGTTGAGATTGCGGGAGTAGGCATCGAGAACCACACCGTAACTTTTGAGAACTCCGACAACTTCTAGTACATTTTCCGCCGATTCGGGAAGCAAAGCTTTGCCTGATTCCAAGATGTCAATGTATGCGGCTAGGGGATGGGCAGACGGTTTTAATACTGTGCTTTTCATCGAGATTCAGCCTGAATTTAATAACTATTTTTTTACTGTTGATAGCTCTGATATTAGATCATTTTTGGCAATACAGGCTACCTAAACACACAAATATTTACTTTATTTTGATGTAAAAATACATACCCTACTAGACGCAATCTATATCGAAGAAAGCAGGTTTTTTGCGGTTGCTGCGGAGTACGCTTGTTTGTAGTGAGTACGACCATCCTCAGAAGTTTAGGATGACTTGTATTCCTCACTACAAACGAATTAGATTGCTGTCGCTCGACCAGAGATCCTATCAGTCTAAGTTTTGAGCAATCACTTTAACTTGCGGGGGTACATTAGCTACCAATCCGATCGCAGTTTTCTCGCTCAAAGCAACTAAAACACCCGGCTGCACCCCCATGATGGTGATAATTATTGCTAAAATCAGCGAAGGGATGCGATCGCGCCAGCGGACTTGCGGCAAATTTTCCACCAAATCCGAAAGGCGGCCGAAAAAGGCGCGGTTGACCATAAGTAAAAAGTAAACCGAAGTTAAACCAGTGCCGATCATGCACAGGAAAGTTTGCAGGGGAAACACTGGCAAACTGCCCCGAAACATCAAAAATTCAGCAATAAATCCAGCCAAACCCGGAATGCCGGCACTTGCCATCACGCCGAGGATCAATAAACTGCCAATCATCGGCAAACCGCGATCGGGATTGAACAAACCTTTAAGCACATCGATGTTGCGGGTGCCCGATTTTTTGTAAACAACGCCGACACTCAAAAATAGCAGCGCCGAAATTAAACCGTGGCTAACCATTTGTAAAACCGTTCCCAGCATACTAATCGGAGTAGCTGCGGAGCTAGCTAACAGAATGTAGCCCATGTGAGCGATCGAACTGTAAGCTACAATTTTTTTCATATCTTTTTGGGCGATCGCGCAACTGGCCCCGTAAAGCACACTCACCACAGCCCAACTCGCCAACCAAGGCGCCGCCACCGCCCACGCATCTGGAAACAAACCCAAACCAAAGCGCAGCATCCCATAAGTTCCCAGCTTCAAAAGCACCCCAGCCAGCAGCACCGAAACCGGCGTCGAAGCTTCTACGTGAGCATCCGGCAACCAAGTATGAAAAGGCACCAAAGGAATCTTAATGCCAAAAGCCAGCAACACCCCGGCAAGCAAAACAATTTGCCTTACCAAAGGCAAAGGCAATCCTCCTTGCAAATGCGAGGCGCCCGCTGCACCAACCATATCGAAACTAGAAGCACCGCTGAGCCAAACCACCCCCAAGAAAGAAGCCAGCAGCACAATCCCCGAAAAAGCAGTATAGATTAAAAACTTAGTAGCAGCATAACCCCGGCGCTCCCCTCCCCAAATCGCAATTAACAGGTAAAGCGGAATCAATTCTACCTCAAAAAACAGGAAAAACAGCAGCAAATTTTGAGATAAAAAAGCCCCCGTTACGCCGCCCGTAATTAACAGCATCAAAGAATAATAAAGTCGAGGTCTGCGGATCGACTCATCCGTAGCGTAAATAGCTACCCCTGTCAGCAGAGTATTTAAAATTACCAAAGGCAGAGACAAACCATCAACGCCGAGATTGTAATTCAATCCCAAAGCATCTATCCAAGGAACAAATTGCGAAAACTGCAACTGACTCGTACTAGCATCAAACTGAGCTGCCAAAATCACCGAGAGAATAAAAGTTATGCCCGCAATGGCGATCGCGACATTCCGCACTATTTTAGGACCGATCGCACCGGGCCAGAACCCAATTAGGGCAGCCGCCAATATTGGTATCCAGATTAAAGCACTGAGCATCAATTAAAACTTTCCTTTGTTACAGAGTTTTTAGAACTATATTTAACATTAACGCAAAGCAACCGCATAAAAAAGCGTCCGGCTGACTTTCTTGTTAACATAAATTCAAATATCTCTGGAAACCTCCTATGACCACAAGTCTTACAGAGCGAGAAGATTTGCAAATTAAATCCGGTTCTCCTTCCACCCGCCTCACAGTTGCCGACTTGGAACAACTGCAAGGTATACTCTGCGAAGCCCATCTAGACTACCAATTAGAACTCGTAGACGGGAAGATTATCATTAGGGGCCCATCAGACATTGTATCGAGCGAAATAGGAGCAGAGTTAGTCAGTCTTTTGCGTAACTGGGTCAAACCCCGCAAACTCGGACGAGTATTTGAGTCCAGCGGCGGGTTTATTCTCCCCAATTCAAATGTTACAGCACCCGATGTTTCCTTTGTGACAGCCTCGCGCCTCAAACAAAGTAAAAGGTATTTTGCCGAACTCGTTCCCGACTTAGTTGTAGAAATCAAATCTCAGTCCGATCGCCTCAAACCCCTGCGAGAAAAAATTCAATCATTTATCGAACTCGGAGCAAAAGTAGGAATATTAATCGACCCAGACAAGCGCACAGTAACAATTTACACACCGAAAGCCGAGCCAGTTGTATTAAGAGACGGCGACCTAATTTCACTTCCCGAACTTTTACCCGGTTGGGAAATTGCGGTGACCGAATTGTGGCCCATCGACTTTGAGTAAAATGACATAAAAAAGCAGACAAACCCAGAATAAAAACATCTGCGTTCATCTGCGTACATCCGCCCTCATCTGCGGTTTAAAAATAAATAACCTCAGACAAAAAGCAGACAAACCCCAAAAAAATCATCTGCCAACCTCTGCCGTTTAAAACTGCCAAATAATCAAAGCCAGCAACACAGCAACCCCCGTCGTAATAGTCAACACATAAAACTGCGACTGACCAGTGCCGCTGTACTTCAACCCTTTACACTCAGAAAGCCCAGCCAGTGGTATTAAGAGACGGCGACCTAATTTCACTTCCCGAACTTTTACCCGGTTGGGAAATTGCGGTGACCGAATTGTGGCCCATCGACTTTGAGTAAAATGACATAAAAAAACAGACAAACCCAGAATAAAAACATCTGCGTTCATCTGCGTACATCCGCCCTCATCTGCGGTTTAAAAATAAATAACATCAGACAAAAAGCAGACAAACCCCAAAAAATTCATCTGCCAACCTCTGCCGTTTAAAACTGCCAAATAATCAAAGCCAGCAACACAGCAACCCCCATCGTAATAGTCAACACATAAAACTGCGACTGACCAGTGCCGCTGTACTTCAACCCTTCGCCGCTGAAAATTGTGGCAAAACCAAACAAATTCACCGCCCCGTCCACCAGATACTTGTCAGTCCAGGCGCTGATTTTAGAAATATAAGCCACAGCCCAAACCACAGTCAGGCGGTAAATTCGATCGATATAAAAATCGTAAGCTAACAAATCCTGTACCGCCGGAATCGGCAGCCGTACCGGTCGAGGTAACACCCCGTACCAATAAATCGCCACCCCAACCGCAACGCCAATCAACCCAGAGAACATTAACAGCGGAATATCCAGAGTCTTCAACAGCAAATTTAAAGTATCAAAATCACCCGTTTGCGCCCAAGGGCCAGTCCAACTAATTAACAATTGCCACTCCTGCAACATCCAAGGCACCAACAGCCCCATCACGGTCAAAATTACCATCGGCAAAGCCATCGGCCAACCGACTTCTGGAGCTCTGCGAGTTTTCGGCTGCGGTTTTCCGACAAACACTAAACCGAATATGCGAGTTAAATTTAGCGCCGTCAAACCATTAACCAAAAGCAACACAATTACCAGCCACAAAGGCACAGTCCAAAAACCGTTGAGCCAGCGCCGCATCGTCCAAAAATTGCCCATAGGCAACAGGGCTACCATCCCCGCAGCGCCTACTAAATAAGCCGTAGTCGTGGCAGGCATCTTCGACCACAAGCCACCCATTTCAGTTAAATCTTGAGTGTTAGTTGTGGTAATAACTGACCCTATGCTCATGAATAATAGGCCCTTGGCGATCGAGTGCACGAACAGCAACAGCAAAGCAATGTCAACGTGATTTTGCCCCACCGCGATAAACACCAAACCCAAAGAAGCGCTGGTAGAATGCGATAATGCTCTTTTGATGTCGATTTGGGCGATCGCCACCAAGGAAGCGCCAACAGCAGTCACCGCACCCAAAACCACCAGCACCGCATCAGTCACGGGCGACAGCGCTAAAACAGGCTGAAGTTTAATCAAAACATAAGCCCCCCCGCCCACAACTACCGTATTCCGCATAATCGAAGCCGGGTTGGGTCCTTCCATCGCCTCGTCGAGCCACAAATGGAACGGAAATTGAGCGCACTTAGCTGTAGGTGCGGCAATTAAAGCCAAACCTAAAAGAGTCGCCACTACCGGAGACAAAGTTGCTGTTTCCGCCCATTTTTCCAAATCGGAAAAATTCAAACTTCCCGCTAAAGTTGAAAGCGTCACTACTCCCATCAGCAGCGGCACATCTCCTACACGCTTTGTTAAAAACGCATCGCGAGCGGCTGTTACTACCAGCGGTTGAGCGTACCAAAACCCGACTAGCAAGTAAGTTGAAAGCGTCAGCATTTCCAACAAAGCGTAAGTTAGAAGCAGCGAGTCGCTAATGGCAATGCCGCTAATTGCCGCTTCAAAAAAACCGAGCAGCCCAAAAAATCGAGCTAGGGCCCAGTCTTTTTCCATGTAGCCAAGAGCGTAAATTTGTGCTAGCAAACTCAGAAGTGTAACTAACTCCATTGCTCCGACGCTGACCGTGGAGATTTCTATTGCAAAAGACAAATCTAAATCTGCTGCTTGCACCCAGTGGACGAGCAACTGTTGGGGCGGTTGATCCCAAGTCGCTGTAAAAATAACTGACCCGTGTATGAAACCCAACACACTCATCAACAAATTGAAGTAAGCCGCCGGTCTGGGTCCTGTTCTGCGAACTGTTCCCGTAGACCACGGCAAAGTTAAAATTGCGCCTATTAAGCTATATAAAGGTACCCACCAACAGGCTTGGAGGAGAAATTGAGTCATAAAAATACTCGGTAAGTGGGAAACGAGTGTCACAAAGAGGGCTGACAGGGAAACGACGCGAGCGGTTTCAACCGCCGTGAATCTTGCCATTACCGCGCCAAGGATTGCTAAATTCGGTGTAATGAATGTGATGTATTTTCACTCTTGACAATTACTATCTCAAAGGTCGCAACCCGCGATCGGATAATGTTTGCTCCTTTATGAGCCTAATTGAGACGGGTTATGTTAGTCTCGACAAAGTTAATGGCCGGTACTCGATCTAGGACACTGATTTAACCCAATAAGTTTGTTTCGTCCTAAATTTCGCAATTCAAGGAACTAGCTGAGCATCCCTTGGTAGGTCTTTAACTCTTATTGTTAACGTAGTACGCAGGTACACCTCTGGTCAACTCGGGTTTAAGTCAAAGGCCCGAAGCGAGCGTGTCTTTAGACCTGGGTTGTTGACTTAATCTATCCCTTAAACTTGAAATTACCGCCTGCCTTTATACAAAAAACAGTCGCGGGCGATCGCCCGATACCCAAAAACTTTGACTAAACCCGATCGTATAGTTCCGGCAAAATAATTTGCACTCCTGATTCACTATACATTAAAGCATCAAAACTGAGAATTCTCTCAATAGAATTTTACAGATTCAGCAGGCTCGGCACTCACAGAAAAAAATACCGGCTCATCAGCCAAGACTGCCTTTTTCGCCAATTTTCCCGCGATCCCCCTTTTGGTAATCCCCAAGTTTCCCGGCACCGATCGCCCCCTGCTTCACATACCGAACTCTACTTTATAAGTATTGTTACTTACTCTAATCCCCGATCGCCCCCGGCATCTACTTCTCTCAATATTAAGTTTATTAAATAAATATTAAATTATTTTAAGTAACATAAAAAATTTTAATTTTTGTTATTAAACATTATGATGTTAGTTTATATTGTCAAGGTGGACAGCTTCCCCTATTCTTAAAGGATAGGAAGCTTTACACTGCATTACTAAATAATGTGGGCCTCCCCGTCCAAATTTTTAGATTTCTCAAAGATTTGTAACGGTAATTTCACTAATCCTCAAAGGAGATTCAAAAATGTCAATTGCCGTGGGAATGATTGAGACGAAAGGTTTTCCCGCTGTTGTGGAAGCTGCCGACGCTATGGTCAAAGCTGCCCGTGTTACCCTAGTGGGCTACGAAAAAATCGGCAGCGCCCGCGTCACAGTAATTGTGCGCGGCAACGTGTCGGAAGTCCAGGCCTCAGTGGCAGCCGGCGTGGAATCCGTCAAGCGGGTGAACGGCGGAGAAGTCGTATCTACCCACATCATCGCTCGCCCCCACGAAAACCTAGAATACGTTCTGCCGATTCGATATACAGAAGCAGTAGAACAGTTCCGAGGCTACTAAGTTCTTAGCGCACAGAAATTTGGTTTGACGAAAATTAGTGCGCTCGTCAAAAATTAACTGTTTAGTTCCCCAAATAATCAATCAGGAGTAAAACCAATGGCAATTGCAGTTGGCATGATCGAAACCTTAGGCTTCCCCGCAGTTGTAGAAGCTGCTGACGCGATGGTCAAAGCAGCCCGCGTCACCTTGGTAGGCTACGAAAAAATCGGTAGCGCTCGCGTTACAGTCATTGTCAGAGGAGATGTCTCCGAAGTCCAAGCCTCAGTCGCCGCTGGAGTAGAGTCAGTGAAGCGCGTTAACGGCGGACAAGTGATGTCCACCCACATTATCGCCCGCCCTCACGAAAACTTGGAGTACGTGCTGCCGATTCGCTACACCGAAGCTGTAGAACAGTTCCGCGAAGGCGTCAGCGGTATTCGCCCTCTCAACAGATCGTAAGATAGGTCAGAAATGCAATGGGGCATTAGGTCATTAAAAAATTAAAAATTAAAAATCGCGATGTTTTTGATTTAGCATTTTTAATTTTTAATTGAGGTGGGCATGGGATATTGGTTATTAGTCAGGAGTCATTAGTCAGGAGTCATTAGTCAGGAGTCATTAGTCATCAGTCATTAGTTACTAGACGAATAACTCTAAACGACGGACAGCGGACTGAGCAAAGCTAATAAAAAAAAAGACAAGTGACAGTGTAAAAATGACAATTACCAATTACCTATTACCTATTACCTAAAATGCAAATGGCCAAAGTTCTCGGCACAGTTGTCAGTACCCAAAAAGAACCCACGCTGAGAGGATCGAAATTTCTACTGCTGCAATTCATCGATGAGGAAGGTTCCCCGGTTCCCGGATATGAGGTAGCGGCTGACTGTGTGGGCGCTGGTATCGATGAATGGGTTTTAGTGACCCGAGGCAGCGCAGCCCGGATCGCGCCCGGGAGCGAAAACCGTCCGATCGATGCTCTGGTAGTAGGCATTATAGATACTGTCAATGTAGAAAACCGCGTCATTTACAGTAAAAAAGACGACCCGTACCGCTAGTTGCAACCGTTAGCAGTTAGCAGTTAGTGGAAAAATAACTAACAACTAACAACTAACAACTAACAACTAACAACTAACAAAAAGATTTTTCAGCTTAGGAGAACTTAATTTATGGCAGTCCGCAATGTTGCGGCTCCCCCGACGCCTTGGTCGAAAAACTTGGCTGAGCCAAAAATTCACGATACCGCCTTCGTACATTCCTTTTCTAACATTATTGGGGATGTGCATATCGCTTCTAATGTGATGATTGCCCCCGGGACATCTATCCGCGCCGATGAAGGCACTCCTTTTCATATCGGACAAGGAAGCAACATTCAAGACGGAGTAGTGATTCACGGCCTAGAAAAAGGCCGAGTCACAGGAGATGACGGCAACTCCTATTCTGTGTGGGTGGGGAAAAATACTTCCCTCACCCACATGAGTTTAATTCACGGGCCTGCCTACGTGGGCGACGACTGCTTTATCGGCTTTCGCTCTACGGTGTTCAATGCCAGAGTGGGCAACGGCTGCATTGTCATGATGCACGTACTAATTCAAGATGTGGAGATTCCCGAAGGTAAGTACATACCTTCGGGAGCCATCATCACTAATCAGCAACAAGCCGATCGCTTGCCTGACGTTCTAGATTCTGACGTTAAATTTGCGACCCATGTCATCGGCATCAATGACGCTCTGAGAACGGGTTATCGCTGCGCTGAGAACATCGCCTGTCTAGCACCAATTCGCAACGAGCAAACTAAAAACTCCAATATGACTCAAAGCAAATATTCTACCCCTGCCGGCACCCAATTGAGTTCAACTCTTGCCGATAGCATCCGCAATTTACTAGCCCAAGGATACAGCGTGGGAGCCGAACACGCCGACGCGCGCCGCTTCCGTACCGGTTCTTGGCGCACTTGCGGCCCGATTTCCTCAACCCGCGAGTCTGAAGTAATCGCGGCTTTGTCAGCTTGCATGGCCGACCACCAAGGAGAATACGTCCGCTTGATCGGGATTGACACCAAAGCCAAGCGCCGCGTACTAGAAGAAATCGTCCAAAGACCGGGAGACAACGGCTCTAACGGTTCTAACGGTGCCAAAACTCACCAATCTAACGGTAAAGTTGCACAAACTTCATACCACAATAGCGGTTCCGTGTCAAGCGGAAAATTGAGTGAGGCAACAGTGGCTCAGGTTCGCAGCTTGCTAGCTCAAGGCTACAAGGTGGGGACGGAACACGCCGACGCCCGCCGCTTCCGTACCAGTTCTTGGCAAAGCGGGGCTTCGCTGCAAGTCAGAAACGAATCTGAGGCGATCGCCGCTTTGGAAGCTGTGATGAATCAGTACCCGGGCGAGTACGTGCGCTTGATCGGGATTGACCCGAAAGCTAAGCGGCGCGTGGTTGAAGAAATTATTCAGCGTCCCGACGGCCCGGTTGCTCAATCGGCTAAGCCCGCAGCAACATCTAAGCCTGCAGGAACATCGGGATACAAAGCCGCGACGAGTGGTTCGGCGCCCAGCAGCGGAATGTTGGCCGGCAAGACGATCGACCAAATCCGCAACCTGCTTTCCCAAGGCTACAAAATTGGCACGGAACACGCCGATGCGCGCCGTTTCCGCACCGGTTCTTGGAGCAGTTGCGCGCCGATCGCATCCAACCGCGAATCCGAAGTGATTTCAGCTCTCGAAAGCTGTCTCAAAGAACACAGCGGCGAGTACGTCCGCTTGCTGGGCATCGACTCCAAGGCCAAGCGCCGGGTACTCGAAGAAATTATCCAACGACCTTAAGAAGCTAGGTAATTAGCTTGTTTCTCCCGTTAAGTCCTCGCTTGCGGGCCCCACGGGAGAAACCCCAGCGGATTGAAGTTGGATTTGAGAGAGTTAAAAAGCTCGATAGAGAAGGGTTGGTCAAAATCTAGAATCTTCTGAAACTTTCTAGAAAACGTTAAAGCATCAAACTTCTGTGCATTAGTAAATTATCGTTTCTTAGATTGACATGATTAAATTTATCAGTCGAGAAAACCCATAATTTAAATTCATTTAAGCGAAAAAAATAGCTCTTTTCATGGTGAAGTTGAATGTATTTATCGCCACTACAATTAAGTAGCAACTCTCAGATTTTGATGAGTGGCGATGTAGTTGTGAATGAGGGTGCGGCGATCGCCCTGGGAGCAATCCTGCAAGCAGAGCCAGGGAGCCGGATCTCGATCGCCGCCGGTGCGTGTATCGGGATGGGAGTTATCCTTCACGCCCGTGAAGGTACTCTGTCCATCGGGGCGGGCGCTATTCTGGGTGCAGGGGTGCTGGTGGTAGGTGCCGGGACGATCGGGAAAAATGCCTGTATAGGCGCCGGGACGACACTGATCGATCCTTGTATCGACCAAATGCAAATTATGCCAGCAGGTTCTCTAATCGGAGATACCAGCCGCCAAGTCGAAACAGCCGCAACCGCAGCAGCCCCAACAGCAGCGCCAACATCACCAGAAACCCCCGAAGCCACTACGCCACCAGTCGCTCCACCGATCGAGCCGCCTTCCCCCGCCCAAACACCGCCTCAAACGGCGCCGGAGGCTGCAGCAGAACCGCCGGAATCCACCGCCGCAGAGCCACCCCAACCAGGGGAGATGCCAACTATTCTGTACGGCCAAGCTCACATCAATCGGCTGCTGGGGACGCTGTTTCCGCACCGGCAAGCTTTTAATCGCTCGGAGGAAAACGGTCAAAATCTATCGGGCGGTTCCGGGTAGCCGTCATTTTAGCAAAAGGCAGCTATGCTGAAGGCAGAAAGATCAAATATAAATAGGTAATCTCATATTATATTGGTAGCTCAGCAATTTGTAAGACCTTGCAGCAGCAATCAATGTCTTGTAGCTCGTGCAGTCTGTCGAATCATCTGAGAAACTAAAAATATCAACAAATTTTTATTTTGGGAAGTTTCTAAAGGTAATAGAAGATGGACGGACAAACAGATCGTAACAGTCACCAAGAGCGATCGCAGCGCCAGGAATACTTTAAAGACACTGCTTTGGGTTTGGTATCGACCAAGAGTTTTCCGGCAATTGTCGGGACTGCTGACATGATGCTGAAGTCGGCAGGGGTGATTTTGGTAGGATACGAAAAAATAGGTTCCGGTCACTGTACGGCGATCGTCCGCGGCAGAATTTCCGATGTGCGTTTGGCTGTGGAAGCTGGAGCTCAAACAGCCGAACAGTTCGGGGAGTTTGTTTCTAAGTTGGTGATTCCTAGACCTTTGCCTAATTTGGAAGTGGTTTTGCCGATCGGCTTTCGGCTGACTGAACTTTCCGAAAGTGGCAATTATTCTCGGCTTAGCAATCAGGCGATCGGTTTGCTAGAAACCAGGGGATTTCCGGCAATGGTCGGCGCTTGCGATGCTATGCTCAAATCCGCCGACGTACACTTGGCAGCTTACGAGAAAATTGGCGCCGGTTTGTGCACGGCAATTATTCGCGGTGCAGTTGCAGATGTAGCAGTAGCCGTAGAAGCGGGGATGTACGAAGCTGAGCGAATTGGCGAGTTGAACGCGGTGATGGTAATTCCGAGGCCTTTGGAAGATTTGGAACAAACTTTACCGCTGGCGAGTTGCTGGATCGAGCAGCGTACACCTGTAATGATGCCCGTGTCGGTTAAGGAAAAGGAAAAAGAATTGATCGAACTTCCAGATTTAGAGAAATTGACTGTTTATGTGGAAGAGGAAATCAATCGGTAATTGGTAATTGGGAATTCGTAATTGATAATTGGACAATCAAAGCTGCTGTGAAAACATAGCGAAATCTTTTGTATTCACGAATTTTGATTGTGAAATTCTATTTTTAATAGAAGTAAACGTCGGTGGAAGTTACCCCTGGGCGAGCCGGGCCTGGGCTTTCAAATACTTGCACCCGAACAGCAGAGTTTTTCTGCCGGAGGTGGGTGTAGCGCCAAGAGTCATCTAAGATGATGATGCCACCCTGTTTAATTTGAGTTTCGGCGAGCGCAAAGCAAATAGGGCGCCGGTTATACTTTGACTGGTTCTCGAGTCCGTCTATTAAAATCACGTCGGCTTCTGTGTCTCGAAGAGATTGCACGTAGGGGGAGTTCTCGAAGTCAGGCGTTTGTGATAAATCGCACTCAACTAACTGTAAGTTGACGTTGGTCACAGAGTTCGCTTGGAGTTTGGTCCGGACGCGCAAGTACCAAAGTGGGTCGTGTTCGGTGCTAGTCACGCGGGCAACTCGCGAAGCAAAAAACAGCGTCGAACCCCCGGAACCGTATTCGTAAACAGTCATGTCCGATTTCAAGTATCCCTCGAGGAAGTCGATCGCGGCGTAGGAAATCCAGGGAAGTTCTATCTCTAGCGGCGAACTGCGTGCTGGTGCGCGATCGCGCAGGTAGCGGGGAATGTACTCTGGATGCGTTGCCAAACTGCCAGCCAGACGCAGTAATTTACTGGCTATAGTTCCATCCATCTTTCTCTATTCGTGTTTGGATACTGCCCTCATATTATAAGCTGGCAAGGGACACTGGTCTTTAAAATTTGGTAACAAAAATTTGTACGGGTTTTGCGGAAAATACTGAGTTAATGTTGATGGTGAATATATAAAGTTTACTTTTTTGGGCTGCGTACAACTTTGTACCTAGTTGCTGTCTCAAGCTGAATTTTCCGTTCGCTCCGAGCCCAGCCGCATCAAGAGACACAGAGCACCAACTAAAACTAGACTTTTGAGATCGAGTCGATCGGGTAAACAATCGAACTGACTACTTAAATCCAGGCGAGGTGCAGACTCTTTCAACAGGATTTAAATACTGTTAAAATAAAACAAAAATCCTATTTAGGGTAGATGGCAGGGAACCAGTCAAGAGTTACCCAGACTGCCGGAATATGCTCTTTCAAGAGATTAACGACCCTCGAGCAAAGGAATCAACCCGCAGAATCAAGCACTCCTGAAAGTTGACCTATGAACCTCAAACAATTTTACAAGCGCGGTTTGCACAGCGCCAAGAAAGGAAACTATGAAGCGGCGATCGACGATTTCGATCGCATACTGCAAGTCAATCCCGCCGATGCCAAAGTCTATAACAATCGCGGCTTGGTTTACTATTACATGAAAGACTACCAGAAAGCGATGGCAGACCTCAGCCAAGCGCTAGATATCAATCCTAATTTGTTCGAGGCCTACCTGAATCGAGGCAATGCTTGGCGTCATCTCGGAGAACACGAAAAAGCCATTGACGATCTAAACTGCGCTTTAGCAAGTAAGCCCAACAGCGAGGCTATCTACAACAACCGAGGACTTGTACTTGCTAATTTAGGACATTACGAAGAAGCAATAGAAGACTACAATCGAGCTCTCTCTCTCAATTCCCACAATTATAAAACCTATTACAACCGCGGGCGCGCTTACTACCTTTTGGGAGAAAAGGAGGTAGCAACCGAGAACTTTAACGAAACGCTGCGGTTGAATCCTAGATATATCAAAGCTTACATAAATCGCGGTCTCTCTTATCACCAATTAGGAGACAATACGCAGGCGATCGCCGATTACAACACAGCACTCGGCATCGAGCCACAAAATGTTTATGCGTATTATAACAGAGGTTGCGTTCGCTATAAATTAAAACAAATGCAGCTTGCAATTGAAGACTTTGACAAAGCAGTGGAACTCGACCCGAACTATGTTAAAGCTTATCTCAACCGGGGTTTAGCGCTGTATAAACTCGGAGATGTTACGGCAGCAAATAAGGATTTTTACCATGTAATGTGCATTAATGCTGAAGCTTATTTATACTACCAAGCCCAGCGCTGCACGCCTGATATTAATTCGTACTTCAAGGAAGCGCCGCAGGTGAAACTTAGTAATGCTGTAGAATACTACAACACAACATTATATACGATGTCAACTTGCTTAAGTTCGCCAGCATTAAACTCGAACTGGAATCCAGAAGATTTGGACAGCAGAGACTCGATTATCTGTGAAGGTGAATTTATCAATAATTGATGCGAGTCAGTAGTCATTAGACTTATGGCATAAATCTTTGAGCGACAGGGAAACGGCAGATGCCACGCAGAGGCATGCAAAGATACTTTGTGAATGTCTGCAATTCAAGTTTAATGAGTCAGCAGTCATTAGTCATATCATGTCCGGTCGATTACCCTGATTCCTGTAGTGGCCCGTGAGCCAATAATATTTGCCAAAAACGGACAATCTCACAAATCCGCCCCAGCAATTGTATTATGGGCGATCGATCGGACATGAGATCATTAGTCATTAAGTAGGTCATCGGAAAAAAACAATACCTCAGAAATCCGGTTTCTTCCTATATTTATCGTGAGTCGTCGCAAAATCTCGTAGAAACCGGGTTTCTAGCCCCCTCCGCAAGCCCCGAGAGATTTTTAACGCGGATTCGGTAGGAGTTAAAAATTAAAGTCCTTACTGCCACAAAACAGCAAGGACTATAATCATTTATTCCTGAGTTTTAAGGACTAAAGTCCTTAGTACGCACGTTAAATACTTGCCATCACTTCGCGCGCTGCAGCCAAAGTTCTCTCGACATCTTCCTCAGTATGAGCCAAAGAAGTAAATCCCGCCTCAAACTGCGAAGGAGCCAGATAAATACCGTGCTCCAACATTCCCCGATGAAAGCGGCTGAACTTCGTCAAATCCGACTTCTTCGCATGATCGTAATTGTGAACCGGGCCCGCCGCAAAAAACAAGCCAAACATCCCGCTAATTTGCCCGCCGCAAGCCGCGTGTCCTGCTTCCTTAGCAATTTTTAGCAATCCCTCGGACAGTTTTTTGGTAATCTTATCCAACTGTTCGTAAGTGCCGGGTTTTTGCAACAATTCCAAAGTCTTAATCCCAGCAGTCATCGCCAAAGGATTTCCCGAAAGCGTACCCGCTTGATACATCGGCCCAGCAGGAGCCACCATCCCCATAATATCGCGCCGTCCACCGTAAGCTCCCACCGGCAAACCGCCGCCAATAACTTTACCCAAAGTTGTCAAATCCGGGGTAACGCCGAATTTTTGCTGAGCTCCACCGTAGGCGATGCGGAAACCGGTCATTACTTCATCAAACACCAACAAAGCACCGTTATCTTTGGTAATTTCCCGCAAACCTTCGAGAAAACCTGCATCCGGTACAATAAATCCGGCATTCCCCACCACTGGTTCGAGAATTACCCCTGCTATCTCGCCCGGATTTTCGGCAAATAAAGCTTTTACTGCTTCTAAGTCATTGTAGGGAGCGTTGAGGGTGTTGGCGGTAACAGATTTCGGCACGCCCGGGGAGTCGGGAAGGCCCAGAGTTGCCACGCCGGAACCTGCTTTTACCAAGAACATATCGGCGTGCCCGTGATAGCAGCCTTCAAATTTAATCAGTTTATCGCGTCCGGTGAAAGCTCGCATTAGCCGCAAAACGGCCATACAGGCTTCCGTGCCGGAATTGACAAATCGCACCATTTCAATGCTGGGAACGGCATCGATGACCATTTCTGCCAGCACGTTTTCCAACAGCGACGGTGCCCCGAAACTTGTACCTTTTTCTAAAGATTCGTGAAGGGCTTTGATGACTTCGGGGTGGGCGTGGCCGCAGATAGCCGGACCCCAAGTGCCTACGTAGTCGATGTATTGGTTTTCATCAACATCCCAAACATAGGCTCCCTTTACCCTGTCAAAGACGATGGGCTGTCCGCCTACAGATTTGAAGGCGCGGACCGGGGAACTGACGCCACCTGGCATCAACTTCTGGGCAGCGGCAAAAATTTCTTCTGATTTGGTGGTTTTCAAGGTTGTGGAAACCAATGTTTTCTCCTTAGTGAACGTCTGTTGTTGGTAGGATACTTTTATAACGACTTCAGGATAATGGTTAGGTCGATTCAAGGAAACTATGTTAATAGATTTTAGGGTACAAACCAATGAGTAGCAATAGCAGCTTGGGTTTTTCGGGCTTGGTCGCACTAGCACCGTGAAGCGAAGCTATCCCGTAGGGAATCGCCCTAAAGTGTAATTTTTTGTAAAATAGTTCTTGACAATTTGTCCATCACTTCCTCAATCTCCTCTCTTCTCTTCCTCTGCGTCCTCTGCGTTCTCTGCGGTTAATTAAAAAAAATCTCCGGCAGGAAAGCGTTAATCAATATTACCGGAAATCTGGGTTTAAAGCCCTGTCCTTTCAGGACGGCTTTTTATTTTATAGCCACAACTTGTAATAAACTGTTAAGATGGTTGCATGATAACACTAGAGTACAAGTTGAAAGGCAAACCAACGCAATATCGGATCATCGACGACACGATCCGAACTGCTCAGTTTGTGCGAAACAAGGCTCTGCGTTATTGGATCGATAATCAAAATGTTAAGCTGTCCGACCTCTACAAACAGTGCGCCATCATGGCTAAAGAGTTTGAGTGGGCGGGTAAACTTAACTCGATGGCGCGTCAAGCTTCGGCCGAACGTGCCATTTCTGCTATTCAACGCTTTTTTGCCAATTGCAAAGCGAAGAAACCTGGAAAAAAAGGATACCCGCAATTTAAGAAGCGCTCGCGTTCTGTTGAGTACAAAACGTCGGGATGGAAACTTTCTCCTGACAAAAGGAGATTGACTTTTACCGATGGCTTCGAGGCGGGTACTTTTAAATTAATTGGCTCTTACGACTTGCACTTCTGGACCCCTGACAACATCAAACGAGTTCGAGTCGTCAAAAGGGCTGATGGTTACTATGCCCAGTTTTGTGTCAACGTAACACGGACAGAGGAACTGTCGCCAACAGGCAGGGCTATTGGTATCGATGTTGGATTGAATCACTTCTTGACTGACAGTAACGGAGATACCGTACCTAACCCTCACTATTTGCGTAAGAGCGAGAAGGCCCTGTGCAGATTACAACGGAGAGTCTCTAAAAAGAAGAAAGGGTCAGCCAATCGTCAGAAGGCTATCAACAGGTTGGGACGAAAACACCTCAAAGTCAGTAGGCAGCGTAAAGACTTCGCCATTAAGACGACGCCCGGCGTAGTGAAATCTAGCGATTTTGTAGCCTACGAAAACTTGCAGGTAAAGAACATGGTCAAAAACCACAAGCTTGCCAAGTCAATCAGCGATGCAGCCTGGAGTCAGTTTACTCAGTGGTTGCAATATTTAGGGAATGTGTATGGGAAAACGGTTGTTGCTGTTGCTCCTCAATACACATCCCAAGACTGTTGGGGTTGTGGTACGACTGTTAAAAAGTCGCTATCAGTTCGGACTCATGTTTGTAGTTGCGGAATGGTATTAGACCGGGATCACAACGCAGCGCTGAATATTTTAGCGAAAGGATTGAAGCAAGTAGGAATGACTTTAAATACGGTGGGGTACACCGGAATTAACGCTTGGGGACAGACCGACCTCTACTCGCTGGTGGTGACACCAACGAGCAAGCCGACTGGGTGAACCAAGAATCTGGGCGCGTAAACGCGCCCTGAGTGTCAAAAAGTTGAAATAAAATTATGTTTACTACTGATTTATCGAGTTTGAGCCGATCGATCCCAATTGAAAAGATCCGTTACGACGATCGCGGTTTAGTGCCGGCGATCGTCCAAGATTATTTGGACGGTACAGTGTTGATGATGGCATGGATGAGTCGTGAGTCCCTGGAAAAAACGCTCTCTACCGGGCAAACTTGGTTCTGGAGTCGTTCTCGTGCCGAATTGTGGCCCAAAGGCGCCACTTCGGGACACGTTCAAAATGTCAAAGCCCTGCGTTACGACTGCGATAGTGATGCTTTGCTGGTGACTGTCGAACAAGTCGGAGATATTGCTTGTCACACGGGAGAAAGAAGTTGTTTTCACCAAGTTGATGGGGAAATTCAACCGCCGCCGGGGGATATGTTATCTCAATTATTTGGGGTAATTTGCGATCGGCGCGACAATCCTAACGAAACTTCTTATACTTGCAAATTGTTCGAGGGCGGCGACAACAAGATTCTCAAGAAAATTGGCGAAGAGTCGGCGGAAGTTGTAATGGCTTGCAAAGATGACGACAAAGAGGGGATTGCAGGGGAAGTGGCTGATTTGTTTTATCACGCTTTAGTTGCTTTGGCTCACCATCAAGTGGATTTGAGAGCAGTTTACCGCAAATTGGACGATCGACGAAAATAATCGGTAATTGGGAATCGGTAATTGATAATTGATAATTGCCCTCCTGGAGGCACTCCGACTCCTCGAAACCGGGTTTCAACTTCGCTCAACCAGCAGGTTTTTTACCGAATCTGCTGGCTCGAACCAAGTATTTTCGCCCCTCACCCCAGTTTCTGGATCCCCCAGGCGTAAGTCCTGTCTAATTGAGGGGTTTAACCAACTTAGTCCTGGGCACACTCCGAGTGAAGAAACCGGGTTTTTTACCAAGTCTGCAATTCTCTAAGGAACTATTTTGGTAAAAAAACCCGGTTTCTGGGCCCCTATTCGTACTCGTGCGTCCAGGACTATCTACGTTAGCACTGCTTAAGCTGCAACAGCATCAATTCCTGCAATTGCAGATAATATCGCGACAGCCTTTAGAAGGTAAAAGTCGTGCGCAGGACTCCCACCCCTACGGTGTCATTATCTTCAGTTCCTTCAGGATTGAACAGCACAAAAGCTCCGGGTGTAATGCTGATATTATCGTTGACTTTGAAGCGGTAATAAGCTTCTAAATGGTAAGGAGTTGCTTTGTTTTGCTGAAAGCGAGCACCGCCACTTACTGAATCGCGATCGAGTGGCTGTCCAAACAGAATACCTGCATTATTGCCCTGTGCGAACAAATCTCGGAAATGGAAACCTACCATCCAACTGTTGAAAGTTGTAGAAGCATTGCTTCTTTCAGCGTCAGCAACTATCCAGCCTCCATAGGTAGAAATAGCAATTTTCGGAGAAAACCGCCAAGTTAAAGTACCGCCAAACGAATTCAGCCTCACGCCACCGCTAACAGGTTCTCTATCTGCTCCCAAAATAGAACCCAAATCGGCATCACCTAATCCTGTAGCAAGAATATTCAATTTGTGGCGACTGTAAGCGTAATTTAAACCTATGTCGATACTGCTGGTAGGTTTAATCGTTAACTGCGCCGCAGCCACCGTACTTCCCCCAAATGCGCCGGCTCCCAAAGGCGTGGCTGGAAAACCTAAATCATTGGGCAAGGCTGCATTTACACTGCCGTACAAAGCTGTGAGATTGAGCTTGGGGGAAATGTTCCAAATAAACCCGCCTGCTGATGCCAAACCCCTGCCTGAAGTGCCGCCGGATACGCGGACTACAGGGTTATAACCTGCAAACCTGGAGACGGCTTCTTGCCCTTCTCCAGCAAAGGGAGTAATTGCTGCAAAAGCGTCGGAAGTTTCTACTTTCGGGGCAGCAAATAAGCTGATACTCTTAGAAACTGGAAACACGTAAAGCAGCTTGTAAAGTTCAACAGTATTGGCGTCAACGCTAGATAGAGTCTCAGGATTAATTCCTGGGAATTGCGGTTCAAAACTCAGCTTTGCCTGACTGTCGGACAAAGCACTAAATGCCCCTGTTGACAAACCTAAATTAGGCCCAAAGCTGCGAATGTTGTAAGCTTGCAAGCCAGTTATTAGGGTATCTTTGCCTGTAAAACTGGTCAGCAGATTCAAGCGCACTCGGTAGTTTAAAACTGTCTGAGTATCGCTGTGATTGTTTTTGGTAGTATCGGCAACGCTAAAAATTGCTTCGCCACTGAGTTTAGTTGTTGTCGAAAATTGATTGGCTTCTATGGCGGCGGTACGGGCTTCTAAAGTATCTACTCGACCCCGCAAAGTAGCTAGTTCCGCTGCAAATTCTTCTTGCAATCTTTGCAATGCGGCTAAGTCTTCTTTCGTCGCGAAGTTGGATGTACCTCCTCTAATTAGCTCGCTAACCTTATCCAAGCAAGCATTTAAACCGGCCGCAAATTCGTAGCGAGTCATTGCCCGATTGCCTCGGAATGTTCCGTCTGGATATCCTGCTATGCAGCCGTATCTTTCTACTAGAGATTGCAGGGCTTGAAATGCCCAGTCCGTCGGGCGCACGTCGGAGAGTTGAGATACAGATGTTACTTGTTGTAGTTCGATCGACTCCTCGGTTTCGCTGTTGGTTGCGGCGGGTTCTAAGGAACTGCTGTTTTCGATTTCTGCCAACTTTTGGGCAGTTGAAGTTTCTGTTGGTACTGGCGCAGATATGCCTGTTTGGGCAATAGCTGGTGCGGCTGGCTTTTGGGCAGGAATGACTGATGTTTCTGCCGTAACTTCTGCTGGTGCCTGCTGGTTTTGGGAAGGGGTAACAGATATTTCTTCTGTAACTGAGGCTGGCTCTGGGTTGGCTGGTTTTTCAGCTAGCTTTAATGAGTTTTCCGGCTTATTTTCTGCGGTAAATGTTGCTGTTTGTCGCTGATTGACTTGAGGGGCCTCTTGCGAGAGAGGGGCGAGTTCCTTGGGTGTGGAGACGGGGCTATCGCCAGTGTTTTCAACTTCCACCGCATCGGCGGGTTGTAATTCATCTATTCCCGGAATTTTGACCGAATTGTCAACACTACTTGTATTCAGGCTGACTTCAGTCTCTAATTCTTTCAATCCTTCAGCACCTAATGTCTGTTTCTCAGGGACGAGAGGCATCGCTGCCAATGGTAGAGAACCGACAAGTAGATAAACTAAACCTATTCCGCTAGCACTAAAGAGTAAATGTGCTTTCATTACAACTCCTCACCAAATAGATTGTAAAATTGCTCTTACGTTTCGAGAATTATAAATCTATTTGGTATCCACAACCACAAAGTTTTTAATTAAAAATTATTATATTTTTCATCAGATATAGTAGAATAACCTATCACAAAATAAGTATTTAGGCAACTATTTTTTTTACATTCGATCGAGCCTCGGTAAAAAAAAGGTAAAAGATAATATCACGGAACAGGTATTTAGGCAACTATTTTTTTAACATTCGATCGAGCTTTTGCAAAATAAAAATAGCAGCGCCGACACTCAAAGCCAAACCCAACCAGAAATTATCCGCCGCCCATTTACCTTTATCCAAGGCCAAACCGCCCAGCGGCGGCCCGATTAAATAGCCGATCGCCCAACACTGAGAATTAACTGCTAAATACACGCCCCGCAAAGACTCCGGCGCTAAATCCACCACCAAAGCAGAAGCAAAAGGGGTATAAGCAACAGTCGCAACCGACAACAAGCTCAAGCCTAAAACAGCTAAAAATAGATTGCCAGTTGCAGCCATTCCCGTCAAGCCGATCGCGATAAATCCGATTCCCCACATCAGCGCAGAAATCATCAAAGCTTTCGGATGGGAAAACCGCCTCAAAGCTTTAACAACCGGCAGTTGCAAAGCCACAGTTAAAAACGTGCTAAAAGCAAACAAAACGGTAATTGTACCCGTGGAAAAGCCTGTTCCCGTTCCCACCGCGACAAACTTGCTAAAGTACAGCGGCATGGTGGTTTGGATTTGGGAAATATATAATGTGAACAGAGTATTTACTACAGCATAAACTAGAAGACTTCGATCGCTCAGCGCCACCATCCAGCCATTTTCCCGATTTTTTTTGCCTCTATCCGCGGACTTAGGTGGTTTGTAGGTTTCGGCGATCGCGATCGCAACTACCGCAAACAGCACTAAAAACGAGATACCATCAATAATAAAGAGCGATCGATAATTACCCGTTACCGCAATCAACCAACCGCCCAAAATAATCCCAACTTGCAAACCCAAATTATCAGCCAGCCGCGTCAAAGCAAAAGCTTCCTGTCGCTGTTCGCCCTCAGTTAAATCCGCCACCATCGTCTCAGTTGGAGGCCAATACAAACCCACCCCAAAACCCATCAGTAAATTGCCCGCAATTAAGCCGGGGAAATCATTAGTCGCCGCCAGTATAAAAGAAGCCGCAGCCGAAATAATTGCCGCCAGCAATAAAGTACGCCGCCTTCCCCAAAATTGGGAATCGCAAAAAGAACCGCCCAAAATTCTGCCGAATATTCCCGAAACTGAACCGCTACCCAAACCGATCCCAACAGCAGTAGCAGATAAGCCCACGCGATCGACAAAAAATATCGGCGCGTAAAATAGAGTAAAACCGGTGCCGCTTTGGGAGAGGAATCTGCCGGCGGCAAGAATCCAGACTTGAGGGGGAAGACGTGGCAACCAAGATGATAATTGAAGTTTAGGCATTAAAGTTAAATGAGGAGTTCGCCCGGGACGCAGACACGCGGGTTTTTTATAATAAAAATAGGTTAAGGTCTTTAATCACGGTCAAAAACCGATGTCTTTGGTCGCAGTGCATCCAGGACTGTGAGTAATTATTAATTTATTCTCTACTTTTTCAGGATTAGTTGTATGAGTTAACCGAGGTGATGACCAACATAAGTGAGCTTAACAATTCTTTAGGGCCTGTTACAAAAAAGTTACCATTAATTTAAAAATACTTAACACAATTTGAGAAAAAAATTAGTTAAACTCTAGAAAAGGCAGAAAAAAATTTTTGAGGGTCGAATTAAATGACAGCTATTACAACATCGAGAGTGGAATCAATCAAACCCCGCTGGCAAGCAATTGTCATGGTGGCCTTAATTTTCTGGCTCAGCGGTAGCCTGATTTTGGATCTAGTAATTATGCCCAGTCTCTACGTATCTGGCATGACGACATCTCCCGAGTTTGCAACGGCCGGAAATTTAATGTTCTGGGGATTCAACCGCGTTGAGTTAATCTGTGCCGGTCTGGTGGCAACAGGTGTGATGGTTTTGAGCAATTTAGTCGGTGACTTCGGCAAGCGCAGCCGCACAGCAATCATATTATCATTGGTACTTCTGGCGATCGCCCTGATTGACACCTACGCCCTGACGCCCCAAATGAGCGCCTTGGGAATGCACCTAAATCTGTTCGCTGACGCATCAGAAGTACCCGCCGGGATGAATGTACTGCACCAAGGGTATTTTGGCTTAGAAGCGCTGAAGTTGGCTGTCGCCGGTACGCTGCTGGGCTGGTGCTACCAAAACCAAGTTTAATCGACACAAGGCTCAGAGGTTGAGTTGAGAAAAAAAACTCAACCAACAGCGGCGGGGGGCGTAAATTCACGCCCCCCGCTAATTTTTAAAATTATAGCGCTAGTCACGGACGGTGCAACCGGATTTGATATTCATCGGCGTTAATCTGTGTTTATCTGCCTATATCTGCGGTTAAAAAAAGAGAATTTTAACCGCAGATGACAAGGGATTGACGCTGATTCACGCAGATGTAGAGAAGAGAGAGCTGAATAATTCCGATGCTAACAAATTTGATATTCATCGGCGTTAATCTGTGTTTATCTGCCTATATCTGCGGTTAAAAAAAGAGAATTTTAACCGCAGATTACCAGGGATTGACGCTGATTCACGCAGATCGAGTCTCAAATTTCAAATCGACTGAGGGCACGCTCTACTCGGATGCTTCGGGTAAATCTGCTTTTGGCCACAGCAGGCGCAAGCCCATCACCGCAAATCCGATCGCTGCGATCGCCTTTACCAGTCGCTCCGGCAACACCTCTGCAGTGCCCAAGCCGATTGCCACGCCGATGAAACTCGCCAGCAGCAGCGCCGATGCCGTACCGAAAAATACAGCCCGCGGCGAGTTACAACTACTGCCCAGGGCGATCGCAGCTAATTGACTTTTGTCTCCCAATTCTGACAAAAAAACTGTAATAAAACTTACTCCCAAAAGTTGCCAGTCCATGTTTTTTTAGTTCTTAGTTAGCTATTGTAGAAATCTAGGACTTAGCGACAGGCAGACAATTAACCCAGCACTTCCCACAGCAGAACCGCGGAAATTGCTAGCAAAATCACTCCTGCAGCTCTCTCCAAAGTTCTCGGAGCAATCCGACTAGCCAGCCACCTTCCCAGCAACACTCCCAGCAAACTGGTTGCTATCAAAGCCGCACCCGCACCGGCAAACACAATCCAAGGATTCCGAGATTCAGCCGTCATCAGCAAAATTGCGAGCTGAGTTTTGTCTCCAATTTCAGCCAAAAAAATAGTTGCAAAAGTCGAGGCAAAAATTGCCCAGTGGTTCGACTTCAGTTTCTTTTCTTCCTGACAAATATCAGGATTTGCACCCACTGAAATTTCACCAGGGTCCGGGGTTAAATCAGCACAAATCTTAGAAACCTCTTTTATTTGTAGTTGTACCTTTTGTGGCAAATCGTAATTGAGGTTTAGTGAGTCAGAAGCAGACAAGCTTGGCGGAACAGAATCAAGTTTCACGGGCAATGAGTGCTAAACGCTATTTATTTTTGACTTATACTTTTGATTTTAACTTTGTCGGTGCCTGCTTTTACCAAACCAGGGTCATCTTTTTGGCCGGAGATTTCAGCAACTGCTTCCTGAAACAACTCACCGTACCCAAAAATGGATACAAGCCCCCAGATTTATCTGTCGAGTCAATCTAAAATCTAAAATCTAAAATCTAAAATTGACTGACTGACTGGTTCATGTACCGTAAGTTCGATCGCCCGCATCTCCCAAACCAGGTACAATAAAGCCCTGTTCGTTGACGATTTCGTCGATCGTTGCCGCGTAAATAATCAAACCCGGGTACTCTGCACTCAGCTTCTTCAAAGCATCAGGAGCAGCCACCACAGAGATAATCCGAATCAAGTTTGGGTCAATCCCCCGTGCAGTCAATTCCTGCATTGTCGCCAGCATCGTGCCACCAGTCGCCAGCATCGGCTCGCTAATTATCACCCGCGTTTCCGGGTTAAACTGCGCCGGCAACTTGTTCAAATAACAACTCGGTTCCAGCGTCTCCTCATTCCTTGCCATGCCGAGGTGGTAAACCGACGCCAGCGGCACAACCGTCTGAATTCCTTCGAGCAGTGCCAAACCCGCCCGCAAAATCGGTACCACAACTAACGGAGCTTCCGGGTTAATAAATGTCGCCGGACATTCTGCCAAAGGCGTCTGCACCGTTGTTTCCACTGTCGGCAGCCACTCTCTAATTGCCTCGTAAGCCAGCCACCTTCCCAATTCTGTCATCGCAGAACGAAAAAGTACCGAGGGGGTGGCGGCGTCGCGGGCGACAGCCAGCCAGTGTTTAATTAACGGATGCGGGGGAACGTAAACGCGCAGTTGCAGGGACATTAGAAAATTGGGAAGATTGCTAGGTTTGAGGGATTGTATGCAGCGCGGTCGATCGTCTTCGAGGGCTTCGCCAACGGGCGATCGCTCGCTCTGTGCAACTTATCACATCCTTGAGGGCGCATACAACCCAGAGAGTGAGAATCGACCGAAGAGCGCGATGTTCCAGATTGCCGTCGCGGCTTCAAACCCGAGCCTCACAGCTCCCATTCCTCTAAAGACGACTCAACAGCAACCAAATAACCCTCAACTTGAGTTTTCTCTTTAGTCCTTTTCAAAGGACTTCAGCTTTTAGGCAGCGGTTTAAACCCCTGCCGGAGGGTTCTCCGGTCCCAGTATTGCGACCGCAAGCCGTCCCTTAGAACCCATTTGCCGATCGACCTTCCTCCGCTTATTGAAATTTTTTTTTAATAGTATTGACATTAATTAGCAACAAGGCTATAGTAAATTTCAGTGTTCTCCTCTCAAAGGATCTGCAGACGGGGGCAGTCGGCAATGGTAGACTGTTCCCGCATTTTTTTTGGGGAAAGAATTCGGAAGAAGTGCGATGGCAGCCGGAAGAAGTCAATCGATTTTAGATTTTAGATTTTAGATTTTAGATTGAAGCATTGATCCTACGGATAAATTCCGGGGGCAAGTTTCATCGGATACAGGTTTTTTATTTCTCCAGGGATGAATCCGGGGGCTGGTATCCTGGATGCTTTCGGTCAATCGATTTTAGATTTTAGATTTTAGATTAAAGAATTGAAGCATTGACCCCAGGGATAAATACGTTAGGCAAGTTTCATCGGATACAGGTTTTTTATTTCTGGACGGATGAATCCGGGGGCTTGTATCCTGGATGCTTTCGGTCAAGGGTGAAAAAGGCAGGAAGCTAGATATACAAAGGGAAAATAGCAGAGGCAACAGTTGAGAGAGGGCGATCGACTGTAAAATTATAGAAATATTAAGATTTTTCAGCTAATGTCAGCTCCTACCCAATCCCAGTTATTTTCTCCCAACTCCCGCCCTACACAGCAAGAGTTTGATGTGATTGTCATCGGTTCCGGCATTGGTGGACTCGTGACAGCCACCCAGCTAGCGGCGAAGAAAGCCAAAGTTTTAGTGCTCGAAAGCTATACAATTCCGGGGGGTAGCGCTGGATATTTCGATCGAGAAGGCTACAGATTCGATGTCGGCGCCTCCATGATTTTTGGCTTCGGACAGCGCGGCACCACCAACCTCCTCACCCGCGCCCTGAAAGCAGTCAACGTCACCTTAGAAACGATTCCCGACCCCGTACAGCTTCACTATCACTTACCCAGCGGCTTGGAACTTGAAGTTCCCCAGGCTTATGATAAATACTTGCAAGAATTAACAGACAGGTTCCCTCACGAACGCGAAGGAATCCACAAATTTTACGGCGAATGCTGGAACGTCTTTAACTGCCTCAACGGCATGGAATTGCTATCCCTAGAAGAACCCGGATATCTGGTTCGAGTCTTTTTTCAGAATCCTTTAGCCTGTTTGGGATTAGTAAAATATCTGCCTCAAAATACTGGCGACATTGCGCGGCGCTACATCAAAGACCCTACTTTGCTGAAATTTATCGACATGGAATGCTACTACTGGTCTGTAGTACCCGCAGACTTGACGCCGATGATTAACGCCGGAATGGTATTTTCCGACAGACATTACGGCGGCATCAATTATCCCAAAGGCGGAGTCGGTCAAATCGCCCAAAAATTAGTAGAAGGATTAGAAAAATGCGGCGGGAAAATTCTATACAAAGCTAAGGCGAAAAAAATTATTACAGAAAACGGCCGCGCTGTCGGAGTCGAGCTAGCAACCGGCGAAGTTTACCGGGCAAAGCGGATAGTTTCTAACGCCACGCGGTGGGATACTTTTGAGAAATTACTGCCGGCAGAAGAGATGCCCGCTAGCGAAAAGAAATGGCAGCAGCGCTATCAAAAAGCCCCCAGTTTCTTGAGTTTGCATTTGGGAGTGGAAGCAAGCGTCATCCCTGCAGGTAGTGCCTGCCACCACATTTTGTTAGAAGATTGGGACAAAATGGAAGCGCCCGAGGGAACTGTTTTGGTGTCAATTCCGACCGTGCTCGACCCGGATTTAGCTCCCGCAGGATATCACATCGTTCACGCTTTTACGTCGAGTTGGATGGAAGAGTGGGAAGGACTTTCGCAGCAGGAATACGAGGATAAAAAGGAAGAGGCGGGAGGGAGAATTATTGAAAGGTTAGAAAAGATTTTTCCCGGTTTAGATGCCGGTTTGGATTATATGGAAGTTGGGACGGCGCGCTCTCACCGCCGCTTTTTGGGTCGCGACGACGGAACTTACGGGCCGATTCCGCGACAGAAGCTAATGGGTTTGTTGGGAATGCCGTTTAACCGAACTTCTATGCCTGGTTTGTATTGTGTGGGCGACAGTACGTTTCCCGGACAGGGTTTAAATGCCGTGGCGTTTTCGGGGTTTGCTTGCGCGCACCGAATTGCGGTTGATTTGGGTTTTTAAGTTTTCAGCATTTACATTCCTGGACGCACTCCGATTCCTCGAAACCGGGTTTTTTACGCCCGTGTGCGGACTCGGGCAAAATTTTTTAGTAAAAAAACCCGGTTTCTCGACCCCCATGCGTAATATCAATTCCGGCCCCGCGGCCGGAATGATATCAAACCCTTGCTTCAAGAGTTAGGCGTAAAGTCGAATCAAGCTGCCAACAAATAACTCGCGCAATTTTCATTTTTTTGACTCACAGTCAACAGTCAACACTCAACACTCAACACTCAACAAGCACGGACGGTGCAACCGGAATCGATATAAGTGCTAATTTAAACCGCTCGGTAAAACCTACCCAGAGTTGGACATTTACTGACAACTCTACCGAGCGTGCAGACTCAGCTATTTCGGTAGCTGCGATTTTTGAGTCATAACACCAACAAATGAACGCCAGTTTGTTGCTCTGTGGATTGTCATTAAGCCACGGATTAACGGTTCTTGACACTCCCCTGGCTGAAGCCGAGGGGATTCTTAATTCAGCGACTCACCTTAAAATGTTCTGTCCTTACGGCAATTCTTAAACCTTTCAACCGTGGGGATACCACCAATTGACTCGCCTAATTCAGAAGCATCAAGCGCGGGTCTATCTCCAAAAGCTTACGCTTGATATGAACAAGCGAGTTTGGGTATGCCCTACCCTACTTAACAATTCGAGCGTGAAAAAGTTTATTTGCTGGATTGAAACCTACCTTTTCGGTTTCGACTGTTTATAGTGTTTTCGCCGCACTTTGTCCCCCAGTTTATTCCTAAAAGTGTGTCTCATGTCCTGTTTCACGGAGGGCAAGGGAGTTTAACCCTGACTGTTTGAGTTTACCATACTGTCGGGTTTTGTCCAAAGCTTTGTAAGGAAGTTTTTTGAATTAAAAAGATGGGATTTTGGGTTCATGACTCAGGTAAAGAGAACAGGCAGGATAAATCCTGCAACGCCCTTTCATTCCCGGACTGAAGTCACGGGGTTTTCAGGGTATTCCTTATACATCCGCGTGTGGCAGTCCAAACAAGCTCTTAAATCATTGTCGAGGCAAACATTACTGAGAAATCAGGCTGACAGAATATGTCAAACTACGTCTTTCTAATTGACAGCAACCAAACACCGCTAAATCTAGTACATCCAAAACAAGCTAGAAAGTTGTTGGATGCAGGCACCGCAGCAGTGTTTCGGCGATATCCGTTCACTTTAATACTCAAACGAGTTATTGACAATCCCAACGTTTATCCTCTGACACTTAAAATTGACCCAGGCTCAAAGTTTACTGGTATTGCGCTAGTAACCAACCAAGGGAATGTCATTTGGGGGATGGAATTGCAACATAGAGGTCAACAAATCAAAAACGCGCTCTTAGCACGTAAAGCAGTGCGTAGAGGACGGAGGAATCGCAATACTCGTTATCGTCAAGCTCGATTCCTGAACCGCAAGCGTCCAAATGGTTGGTTAGCACCATCTTTGAAGCATCGCGTCTTGACAACCCAAACCTGGGTCAAACGAATTCAAAAGTTTGCTTCAATTAGTTCAATTGTTCAAGAAGTGGTTAAGTTCGACACCCAGGCAGTCCAGAATCCAGAAATCTCTGGGATTGAATACCGTGCGGGAACTTTGAAAGGTTACGAATGTCGCGAATACTTGTTGGAGAAATGGAATCGTCAATGCGCTTACTGTGGTGTCAAGGATGTTCCGCTCGAAATTGAACATATCGAATCAAAGTCCAAAGGTGGTTCAGACCGTATATCCAATCTGTGCTTGGCTTGTCACAAGTGCAATCAACGCAAGGGAAATAAAGATATCAAAGACTTTCTAAAAGGTAAGTCAGAGCTGTTGAACCGCGTTTTGAAACAAGCCAAAACTCCCTTAAAGGATGCGGCATCAGTTAACTCGACTCGGTGGGCATTGTTCAATACTTTGAAGTCTTTTGGATTGCCTGTTAGCACTGGAACCGGCGGTCAAACAAAGTTCAATCGGATGCGATTTGACTTACCAAAAGCTCATTGGATTGATGCTGCCTGCGTCGGCTCCGTTGAAACTATAAAACTTGTTACTAGTAAGATTATCAAAGTAAAAGCAACAGGTTTTGGTGGTCGGCAGCGATGTCAAACAAACAAGTTTGGCTATCCGCAAAAACATCGCCCGTTGCGTCCAATTATGGGATTCTGTACGGGCGATATAGTTCGCGCTGATGTTCCAAAAGGCAAGTACAAAGGTACTTTTACTGCACGAGTCTGCCCAATGTCACATGGTTGCGGAGAATTGGTTATTGACAAAAAACGGAGGTCTATCAAGTTGGACTACTTAACATCCATTCATCAAAAGGACGGATACGACTACCCTTAATACCTACCCAAACAGTAAGCAATATACAGATATGTAACAATTATGTTACAGTTTCTTACCCAAAAAGTTGTTTGGCACACCCTACCAAACGACTAAAAACCCGGTTTCTGGCGAGAAACCGGGTTTTTAAGAAAATTGGCGTTTTCCATTCTTTTAAGGAGTTTACTGGTCGTAGCTGCCGCCGACGCCGATTTGGGTATTGTAGATTTTGGCCTCTGTGATGGTCATATCTTCCATTGATGCGCCGGATACGTCAGCGGTGTTAATGATGGCGGCGGTCAGATTGACCCGATCGAGGTCTGCGTAATTTAAACTGGCATTAGTTAGGAAAACCGAGGTTAAGTTAGCACCGGTCAAGTTAGCACCACTCAAATCAGCACCTTCGAGGTTGGCACTAGATAGGTTGGCTCCTCGTAAATCTGCTTCTCTCAAATCAGCACCAATTAAATGAGAGCCCCTTAAATCTGCTCCGGCCAAGTCGCACTTAAAACATTGCCCGGTTGACAATAACTGTTTGACGTGAGCCGGATTTTCAGCGCGAGCCGGACCTGCCAACAGTAGGGGGGTAATTAAAAAAGTAGCGGCTAATAGATGGCGTTTCATAATCTCTTTTCCTCACCCGACTGTGTATTTAAGTTCTTGTCTTTATATCTACAATTTTACCACGGTTGTTTTCGCCAGTTGCGATCGAATTCACAGCTTGGCTGTGACCTCGATTGCCCTCGACAAGTTACACAGGGTCTCGAAAAGCTCGCAAAATTTAATTTCGCAAATCTTAACACTGCCGAACTTAATACAGTGCTGTTTTGTAGTAACCTTTTCTATGTTAGCTAGTACAGCCAACAAATGTGTATTTCTGAAGAGGGATCTCACAAACCCAGGTCTAAGGACACGCTCGCTTGGTCGGGAGCAATTCCCGCAAGCCGTTCTGATGGGCCTAAGACTTTGTAAACGGAGGTCTAGGTTTTTTGAGTGACGACACCCGCTTGATGGGTAGCTAGTTTCCTGCTGTGTCATTGGCAATTAAACAGTTCTAAGGTCACGCCCGACAGTCTTGCAAGTCTCTCAAGCTCTTTAAACAAAGGCGCGTGCTAAAATTACCCCCAAGGCAGGGTATGAGAGCGAGCAAACATTATGCGCGAGCGGATTGTGATCTCGGAAGCAGTAATTGTCAGCAGTGAAAGTACATTACATTCATTACACCGAATCAAACAATTCCCTGGCGCGGTAATGGAAAGATTCACGGCGATTGAAACTGCCCGCGTCGTTTCCCAGGCTCGGGCTAAAGCCGCCCTCGGAACCCACTTACCGATTTTTTTTATGCTTAGCGATGCGATCGATGATTTTAGCCGGTAATTTGAGCGCAAAAAAATCACCAAAAATACATTATTTTTAATAAAGCTGTCAAAGAACAGAAAATTTAACTTAAAATAAAGATCGGTCTATAACTTTAGAGGTAGAGGGGGAGCCGTCACCGATCCGCTCCCCAGCCAAAGATCGGGGTGCACTTTTAACAAAAATTTTAATTACGTCTCACCAGCACTGAAAAAATCTACCTAGTGCTTGGAAAGCAGCGCTTTTTTTGGAATGTCGCAGAATCAACGCGATCGCAAAAATAAATTAAATATGCTCAAAAACGATTCCTCCAAGTATCTGCCAACCTTAGATCAAGTAATTGACCACTACCCCTTGACAGTTGGGCCCGATACCCCACTAGCAGAAGTAATTACTCTGATGGGCCAACGGCGCCCAAGTTGCTCTCTAAACGCAGACATTCCACCAACCGATATCTACCAGCAACTAACAGACGTCGCAAATCCCTCTACCTCAAGCGCGTGCAGAGATGCCGCAGGTATCTGCGTCTTTGTCGTGGAAAAATCCCTCGAAAAATTATCCTCGCACTCGGCTCAAAATTCTCACTTGCAAGGCATCTTCACTGAGAGGGATCTTGTCGATTTGATTGCCTCGGGCAAAAACTTAAAAGGTGTCACCATCGCAGAAGTCATGAGGCAGCCTGCTGCAAGTCTGATCAAATCAGAGACTCAAGACCTTTTTAGCGCCATAATTCTGCTGCGCCAAGGAAGAATTCACCATTTGCCAGTATTGGACAGTGAGGGTCAACTCTTAGGAGTAATTACGCCGGAAAGCATTCGCCAAGCCATGCTGCAACCGGCAAATATCTTAAAAATGCGCAGCGTCAAAGAAGTAATGACCGCACAAGTCATTCAAGCGCCTCGCTCCGCGTCAGTTATCAGTTTAGCCGAGTTGATGGCGCAGCACCGCGTTAGCTGCGTGGTAATTACAGAATCAACAGAATTATCGATGAATTTGTCGTTCCCAATTCCAGTGGGTATAGTCACAGAACGGGATATTGTGGAATTTCAAGCTTTAGATATAGATTTGTCGCAAACCGTCGCCGAAACAGTGATGAGTACCCCCTTATTTAGTCTCAAGCAAGAAGACTCGCTGTGGGTAGCTCATCAGGAAATGCAGCAGCGTTTAGTCCGCAGGTTGGTAGTAACGGGGGAACAGGGAGAACTCTTGGGAATAGTCACTCAAAGCAACTTACTGCGGGTACTTGACCCGATGGAAATGTCCGCGGTGATCGATGTTCTGCACAATTCAGTGGCCCAACGCAGTAGCGAATTGCAAAAAGCGATCGCATCACTCAGCTTGACTAACGCCACACTAGAAAGCGAAATCGCTACCCGCGTCCAGGCTGAGGTGCGGCTGCAACTGCTAGAATCTGCCGTAGTTAACGCTAACGACGCGATCGTGATTATGGATGCGGGACACAGCGATATCTCCGATCCCAGCATCATCTATGCCAACGAAGCTTTTACCCAAATGACGGGCTACCTACCCGAAGAAATCATCGGACAAACCCCCAGTTGCTTGCGCGGCCCAGAAACTGACCCGGCCCAGGTCGCTAAAATTCGCCGTGCTTTCTCTCGCCGAGAACCCCTACGCCTGGAATTGATTAACTACCGCAAGGATGGTTCAACTTATTGGGTGGAACTTAACAGCGTACCCATTGCCGACACCTCCGGGAACGTTACTCACTGGGTGTCGGTGCAGCGCGATATTAGCGATCGCAAGCGCATGGAACAAGCATTTTTTGAAGAAAAAGAACTCGCTCAGGTTACTCTACAATCGATCGGCGATGCCGTAATCGCTACTGACGCCGCCGGCTACATTTCCACCCTGAATCCAGTTGCCGAAGAACTCACGGGTTGGTCTACCTCGGAAGCTAAAGGTTTGCCCCTCGCCAGTGTGCTGAGAATAGTTGACGAAACTACCAGGCTGCAGGTCGAAAATATCGCCGAAATCGCTTTGTGCGAAGGTCGCATTGTTGACCAAGGACACAACAGCTTGCTGATTGCCCGCAACAACCGCGAATTTGCGATCGACCACTGCGTCGCCCCCATCCACGCCAGCAGCGGCAAAATTGTCGGGGCCGTCGTTGTGTTCCGAGATGTCACCCAAGTGCGAACTCAAGCGCGGCAACTCACCTGGCAGGCAACTCATGACCCCCTGACGCAATTAGTCAACCGCCGCGAATTTGAGTACCAGCTAGAACAATCCCTGCACAGCGCTCAAGGTTACGGGCAAGAACACGTTATGCTTTCCCTGGATCTCGATCGCTTCAAAATAGTTAACGACACTTCCGGCCACGCAGCAGGCGACGAACTGCTGCGCCAAGTCAGCCAGCTATTTAAAAGCAAAATTCGCAAAACCGATATTTTGGCGCGTCTTGGCGGCGATGAATTTGCCGTACTCCTGTACAATAGTCCCGTCGAACGAGGATTGAATGTTGCAGAATCTCTGCTGCGAAGCATTCAGGAATTCCGGTTTGGGTGGCAGGACAAAACTTTTTCGATCGGCGTCAGTATCGGTTTGGTAGCAATTACTCCCAAAACAGCATCGACATCAGCGATTTTGAGCGCGGCCGATATGGCCTGCTACGCTGCTAAAAATAAAGGCCGCAACCGGGTGCAGGTTTATGAAGCGGGCGATCGAGAATTAATCAAACAGCACGGCGAAACCGAGTGGGTAGTGCAAATTAACCAAGCTTTAGAAGAGAATCGCTTTTGCTTGTACTCTCAGCCGATCGTACATTTGCTCAATTCTCCAACCACCGCATCCCACTGCGAAATCCTGCTCCGCCTCCAGCTTGAAACCGGTCAGTTGGTGTCGCCCATGGCGTTTATTCCCGCTGCAGAACGCTACAACTTGATGCACACGATCGACTGCTGGGTAATTCGCACTTTATTTAGCAATTTATCTAAATTTTTCACGGCAAATTTATTAGTCCAAAACCCCGGGGCAGACAGCGAGAAAATAGTTACCTTCCCTGCTGGCTCTGTTTTGTCTAATCCGCAATCCTCATTTGGCAAGTATTCCACCCTATATTCAATTAACCTTTCCGGCGACAGCATCAACGAAGAAAAGTTTATCGAGTTTATTCAGGAGCAGTTTTCCATCCATCAAATACCGCCAGAAATAATTTGTTTTGAAATTACAGAAACCGTGGCGATCGGTAATCTCAGCAAGGCAGCTAGCTTGATTTTGCAACTCAAGGAACTCGGCTGCCAGTTTGCCTTGGACGACTTCGGCAGCGGGATGTCTTCCTTTGCTTACCTGAAAAGCTTGCCGGTTGATTATCTCAAAATTGACGGCAATTTTATTAAGAATATTGCCGAAAATCCTATTGATATCGCAATGGTGGAAGCTATTACCAAAATTGCTCACCTCATGGGAATTAAAACTATTGCCGAGTATGTGGAAAGTCAAATAATTATGGATCAACTCAATGAACTTGGGGTAGATTACGCTCAAGGTTATTATTTTGGAAAGCCTCTACCTTGTAACTTCACTTCTCCTAGTTTAGAGGAAGTTTTGGGGGATTTTACGGTTAATTCTTTGGCTTTTAAGGCTAAGCTGGCTTCTTGAAGAGAGAAGTCTGGCAACTAGCAATGTACGGGATTTAACGGATTTAACGGAGGGATGTTGAGGGAAGAAGGAAAAGAGAGAAGGAAAAGGGAGATTTTAAGTTGCGATCGTATAAATTCCCCATTCCCGATTACCCATTCCCGATTACCCATTACCTTCTACAGTAGTTTCTGCCGCTTCAATGTACTGACTGTCTAACAGAAAAGCACCTTTTTCAAAGCGAATTCCCCAATAATTGCCGGGACGCCGATCGATCACAACACCTTGGGCCCCGATCGCAATTACATTCGCAGGCCGCAGCATCGGCATTGGTTCGGCAGTTTTGACGTAAGGCGGCATCGCCACAACTCGGACTTTTTGACCGATGGTAAATTCTTTTTCCATGAGTTTTATTCCCTCAAAAAACACGGCGATAAAGGAATTTTAACACGGATACGCGGCGCGATTTAATTATCTTACTCTCTGTCCAATGTTATGGAGTTTTACAAGTTTGGGTTTATTCTCTCAATTCAAACAAATTTCTGTTCCCCATGCGGAAAATGTACTGTGTAACCTTTCCCCCCTTGGGGCGGATGGGAAAGAAATGTTTCTGTTTGATAGATTAATTGATTAGGGATGGATAAGAAAATAAGTAATTATGAAAAGTAATTCAGGTAAGTACTGCAAAATTATTGATATTTTAGGCTGCCATCTTCGTTATATTCAAGTTCATGATATTTTCCCCCTAACCCTAAGTCATGAAGACATCGTTGGTAGTTTTTTGCTCCCATATCGAAAGGGTTAGTCCTGTTCAATTTTGCCCATTCAGCTATCTTTAGCTGGTTAGTTACCCCTGAAACATCGGCTACGGTTTTGACAATCCAATCCAACATTTTTTGAGTCTAAGGATCGCAAATTAAATAACTTACAATTTTAATTATTATTGTGGGATGGGCGTCCCGCCCGTCCAAAAAAGACGG
>NZ_JAUBVJ010000030.1:0-82919 GCF_036702785.1 Microcoleus sp. AR_TQ3_B6
AATAGCATCTATAACTGGATGGGATTACATTTTGTCAGCCCTAGCTACTGTTGCATGATTTTTGAAAATTGGTATAATAAAGATACATCCACTTAAGCCCAAGGAAATATATGAAGTAGTAATTCAAGTCTGGCGATAAATATTTGAATCTATTTTTACCAGCAAAAAATATAAAATAGGTGTCGATTTATTTCCTCGCCCCCAAATTATGGGATACTTTTTGCACGAACTCATCCCATTAGAATTGGGGAGGCGATAGCCAGGAATTTGGCGTCGCGAAGAAACTGCTACTGAAAAATATCTGGTCTGTCTTCTAGATGATTGCTTCTCGATCGAGATTAAAACTTCTTCAAGTAATCGTAATACATATGGAAATCGCAGTTTTCCTCAACTAAGCACTACTGGTATAGAAGGAAAGAAGAATAAATCGGGCTATTATCTTGTTGTTAATTTCCAGAAAGTCAACCAAAAAAATCAATGCTCACAACTACCGCAGATTAATTTAGTCAGATTTGGATGGTTAGACCGAGAAGATTGGCAATGTCAAGCCTCTGCCACTGGGCAACAAGCGAAATTAAGTTCGGATATTGAACGTTATAAATTGCTGGAATTACCAACTTTAAAATAAAGATAAATGTGCTTCTCTGAGTTCCTTGTCCATCAAAAAATTATCTATTCTACTAGCGACAATCTCACAGTAATCAGCCCTAATTTCAAATCCAATAACTTGTCGCTGCAAACCCAGAGCCACAATTGCTGTAGTCCCGGAACCCATAAACGGATCTAAAACAATTTCGTTTAAATTCGATGCAGACTTGATGATGCGATCGACAACAGCAACAGGAAATTGAGCGGGGTGAGGCGTGCGTTCTTTTGAAGCTCGGTTTTTCCCTGACGTAACTTTTGGGAACTGCCAAACATCCGTCGGATTTTTGCCTTTTAAGTTTACTTTAATCTTGCCGTTCTTTTTCTGATTCGGATATTTCACATTTGGGTCGCGCACTTCATCCAAATTAAATGTATACTTGTCTTGATTTTTCACATACCAGAGAAACTTTTGATTGCGGGGTGAAAAGAACTTGCTGCCCGCAACTCCCGCGCCGTAGTTCCAGACAACTTCTTGAATCAGATAAAAAGGCACTTTGTCTCAAAGCAGGTAGGAAATCCCAATTGCTTTTGCCCGATCGCGAATTGACAAATAACCTAAATTCAGCCAAAACGCTCCTCGGTCGAGCGTTACCCGGTAAACCTCCGCTATCCACTGCTAGCACCAGTTTAAATACTCATCTAACACCAAGAATTTTTCGTACTCTTTGCCGATGTTATAAGGCCCGCTGGTAACGGTTAAATCTACAAATTGATCCGGCAGCAGCTTCAATGCTTCCAAACAATCCAGGTTATAAATTAGGCAATTAGGAGCTTGGAAGTACGGTTTACCTAAAATATTCGCGATCTCAGTCAAGCTCATGAAACATTGGGGAGAGATTTTGTTGACAAGATGCAATAATTATAGTAAGTGAGTTGAGAAAAATTGTCAAACTCATCTGGACTGGGGAATCGCCCTGTCGGAAACAAAAGGTTACAATCACAAATACATTCTATTTCCATAACATTACTGTTTATAGCTTGAACTCCTCAGTGCCAAATAACAACTCCTCAACTCAATCCTTTCAATTTGACTCGATCGACAGCGCCCTCGCAGACCTCAAAGCAGGTCGCCCCCTGGTAGTAGTCGATGACGAAAATCGCGAAAACGAAGGCGATGTGATTTGTGCCGCCCAATTCGCCACCCCCGACAACATCAATTTTATGGCGGTGAACGCCCGGGGTTTGATTTGTCTGGCATTGAGCGGCGAAAGGCTCGATCGCCTGGAACTGCCCCTCATGGTCAGCAAAAACACCGACAACAACCAAACAGCCTTCACCGTCAGCATCGATGCAGTCAACGGCGTCAGTACCGGCATCTCCGCCGAAGACCGGGCGCGCACCATCCAAGTAGCCATCCACCCGGACACCAAACCTCAAGACTTGCGCCGTCCCGGTCACATTTTCCCCCTGCGGGCGATAGACGGTGGCGTCCTCAAACGCGCCGGTCACACCGAGGCCTCGGTTGACCTCGCCAGACTCGCCGGGCTGTATCCCAGCGGCGTGATCTGCGAAATTCAAAACCCCGACGGTTCGATGGCGAGGTTGCCCGAGTTAATCGACTACGCCAAAACCCACAACCTCAAAATAATCAGTATTGCCGACTTAATTAGCTACCGGCTCGAGCACGATCGATTCGTCCGCCGCGAAACCGTCGCCAAATTGCCCACTCAATTCGGCGAGTTTATGATTTACGCCTACCGCGACACCCAAGACAACTCAGAACACGTTGCTATTGTCAAGGGCGACCCGGCAGAATTTAAAGACAAACCCGTGATGGTGCGGGTGCATTCCGAATGCCTGACCGGCGATGCTTTGGGTTCCCTGCGCTGCGACTGCCGGATGCAACTGCAAGCGGCACTGAAAATGATCGAAAATGTCGGTTCTGGCGTCATAGTTTACTTGCGCCAAGAAGGTCGGGGTATTGGATTGGTAAATAAACTAAAAGCTTACTCGCTGCAAGATTTGGGATTCGATACCGTAGAAGCCAACGAGCGGTTGGGATTTCCCGCCGACTTGCGGAACTACGGCGTCGGAGCGCAAATGCTCAACGATTTGGGAGTAAAAAAAATTCGGTTGATTACCAACAACCCCCGCAAAATTGCAGGTTTGAAAGGTTACGGAATTGAAGTAGCCGATCGCGTCCCCTTACTGATTGAAGCCACAGATTACAACTCGATCTATCTGGCAACAAAAGCCGAAAAACTCGGTCATATGCTGCTGCAAACTTATTTAGTAACAGTGGCGATTCAGTGGAACGAAACGAAGGAAGAAGCCAGAAGCCACAAAGCAGAAGGACAAGAGGAAGATTCTGCCATTCAAAATCGGTACGAACACCTGGAGAAACTGCGGCATTTGGCCGCTAGCCAGCATTTGCTGCTGCAAGAAGAAGCGCGGCCGGTGGGAATAGCCCTTTTTGGAGAAGGCTCCCTCATCGTTCACCTCGGCTTCGATCAAGCCGGACTCTGTGCCCCCGACTGGTACTCTGAGGTAAACCATCCTTACGTCAAGGCGATCCGCCACATTCTGGCTTCCATCAGCACCCAGCCGAATTTGCAAACATTAGAATTGATGGTTTCCTCCGGTGGAGATCCGCTCAAAACCCTGCAAGTTCAGCTCGATCGCGAGACATTCCCTTTGTCGGAATTAGTCGGAATTTGCGATCGGCTCGAACCTCAAAAAATCTACAGTTTTGCCCCTATTCCCTGAAGGCTGAAGGTAGAAGGCAACCCCCCTATCCCAGCAGGGGGGAAAGCCCAAGCCCCGAAAAACAGTGAATTTCAGAACAATACTTGTTGATACCAACATCTTCCTTTCGTCAGAAAGCAGCAGCCCCGAAAAACAGTGAACAACAATGTTTGTTGATTGCAGTCTAACAAGTCGAGGCAGCGAACAATTGAGAGAGTATAGTAGATGCACACATTTATCTTATTGACAAGTATTAATAGTCATTAAATTATTCCAGAGGAATTTTACTTAATGTTAATTTTCTTAGATATTGATGGTGTCCTTATTCCTGAGCGAAGACATGAAACACCTGGCTCGCTAGCAGAGCTAATGAAATTTAATTCAGATTGCCTTAATCACTTTGAAAATGTCCTCCGTTCCTATCCTAATGCGCTAGTAGTAATTTCATCCTCTTGGCGTGAAATATTCCCCTTCGAGGTAATCCCACCATTGTTTTCACCAGATATCGCTAGCCGTATTATCGGATTCACCCCTTTCCTCAATCCCAAAAATATTCACCAACACAAATATCTACGACACCAGGAAGTTCTGGAGTATCTGCGACAAAATCAAGCAGAAAATTTACCTTGGGTAGCCATTGACGATATTCCCGAACACTATCCGCCAGATTCGCCAGTTGTGGCTATTGATGATTACAATGGTTTTGACCAGAACTCAGCAAAGGTACTTTCAGAATATCTAACTTGATTTCAAATGTTAGGAAAAAAGTATCGGAATAGAGGGGGCAAATTGATATGGAAATGAACGCTGGTGAATTACTGCACCGGCTCGACTTCAGGGGGCAAGCGCTTAAAGGTGCTGACCTCGGAGGTGCGGAACTCCGGGGAGCCAACCTCAGAGGCAGCGACCTCCGAGAAACCAACCTCAGCAACGCTATTCTCAGGTATGCAGACTTGATCGAAGCCGACCTCACCGGCGCCAATCTCAGCGGGGCGGATTTAGCTGAATCATTTCTCAATTTAGCTAACCTCACTAGAGCCGATTTGACCAGTGCAGTCCTCCGAGAAGCTACTCTCGTAGGAGCCGAACTCGTGGGCGCCAACCTCAAACAAGCAAGTTTGATCAAGGCTAATTTAGTTGGAGCAAATCTCCAGGAAGCCAACTTAACCAGAGCCAACCTCAGCGGAGCCGATTTTCGCGGTTCTCAGTTGAGCAGCGCCATTTTAGACAAGGCCGTATACAACAACCGGACTATCTTTCCCGAGGATATTGACCCGCGTGCAATGGGAGCATTTTTGCTAGCTCCCAATGCTTCGTTCCCCGGCTTAAATCTGGCTATGGTAGATTTGACCGAAGCCGATTTAAAAGGAGCCGATTTGCGGCGGACAAATTTATACCAAGCTATTTTATTTGGCGCCAAACTCGATCGGGCAAACTTAGCAGGAGCCAACCTCAGCGGAGCGGACTTGAGGGAAGCCAGTTTGAACGCCACGATTTTAGAAAAATCTGTTTACAGCAACAAGACTTTGTTTTCAGAAGGTATCGACCCCAGCCTGGGCGGAGCTTATTTGATTGCTCCCAATGTATTGCTGCAAGGGGTAAACTTAACCGGAGCCGACTTAAACGGGTCAGATTTAAGTGGATCTAATTTGAGCGGTTCTAACTTAAGTTCGGTCAATCTCAAAAATGTAGACCTCAGCAGAGCTAGCTTAAAAAAAGCTTACCTCAAAGGTGCCAACTTGGAGGGAACAGATTTGAGAGGAGCCGATTTAAGCGGCGCAATTTTAAAGGAAGTAAACTTGAGTTCTGCTGACCTCCGGGGTGTAGACTTAACAAGGGCAGACCTCAGTGGCGCTAATTTAAGCGATGCCGATTTGAGGGAGACAGATTTCACCGGAGCTACTTTGCTGTTCGCTAACTTGAGCGGGGCAGACTTAAGAGGTGTAGACTTGACAAAAGCTGACCTCAGCGGCGCGAAGTTAAACGAAGCTGACCTTAGAAAAGCAGATTTGATGAGAGTAAATTTGGAGGGAGCAGATTTAACTGAGGTAGACTTAAGCAATGCTCATTTATTCCGGGTTAATCTCAGAGGTGCTAACCTCAAAGGTGCTAACCTCAAAGGTGCTAGTTTAAAAGGGATATTTTTGACCGACGCTTATTTGAGCGAAACGGATTTGACCGATGTAGAGCTGAGCCAGAGTTTTTTTGAAGAGCCACTAGAATCGGAATGGTAATTCGTTGAATGTTAACAATCGAAAATCAAAAATCGCCCAGCGAAAATGGCTCGATTATTAACAATCTAAAATCTAAAATCTAAAAGGGCTCGTCGGAATGGTAATTCGTTGACTGTTAACAATCGAAAATCAAAAATCGCCCAGCGAAAATGGCTCGATTATTAACAATCTAAAATCTAAAATCTAAAATCTAAAATGGATCGACCGTTAGGCTCTGTTATTCAAGGTTCCCTCAGCAAGGGATTAGAAGTGCGACTGCACGCCGATGTTTCGGTGGAAGATATGAGGGTGGGAAAATTTCTAGTAGTGCGGGGGGTGCGATCGCACTTTTTCTGTATGCTCACCGACGTGTCTCTCGGAACTTCCAGCGCTCGCATTTTATCAAATCCTCCCAATCCCAACGACGATTTTCTTCTAGCAGTGCTAGCCGGTAGCAGCACCTACGGTACCATAGAACTCTCGCCGATGTTGATGTTGACTGCAGAACGAGAAAAACAGCAGGCAATTTTCGACCCCCTAGGCGGCCCAGTCCGCGAGAACAAGTTGGCGTTAGGAAATTTGGCTTCTTTTGAGTCACAAACGGGGGCCGATATGGAGTTGCTGCCGGTCAAAACTATTCCCAGCCACTTTTCCCAGGTGTTTGATGCCAAAGAAACCGATTTTCGGGCAGTTTTTGGCTGGGAAGATGACCCGTACCGCCGCAATTTTGCGATCGGCAAACCGATTGACATGGACGTTGCTGTGTGCTTGGATTTAGATAGGTTTGTGGAACGCAGCAACGGAGTTTTTGGCAAGTCGGGAACGGGAAAATCTTTTCTGACTCGCTTGCTTCTATCGGGAATTATTCGCAAGCAAGCTGCTGTTAATTTAATTTTCGATATGCACTCGGAGTACGGGTGGGAAGCTGTTTCGGAAGGGAAACAGTTCAGCACTGTTAAAGGTTTGCGGCAGTTGTTTCCCGATAAAATTCAGATTTATACCCTCGATCCAGAATCGACCAAACGCCGGGGAGTCCGCGACGCTCAAGAGTTGTTTTTGAGTTTCGATCAAATTGAAGTGGAAGACATCGCCCTAGTGCAGCGCGAGTTAAATTTGTCGGAAGCTAGTATCGAAAATGCGATTATTTTGCGAAATGAGTTGGGAAGTGCTTGGATCAACAAGTTGCTGGAAATGACCAACGAAGATATCCAAATGTTTTGCGAAGAAAAGCGGGGAAATAAGTCTTCGATTATGGCTTTGCAGCGCAAATTAGAGCGGCTGAATGATTTAACATACATTCGGAAACGCTGTCCGAAAAACTATGTAACAGAAGTTTTGCAGTGTTTGGATGCTGGGAAAAATGTAGTAATTGAGTTCGGTTCGCACTCGGATTTGCTGTCGTATATGTTGGCGGCAAACGTGATAACTCGCCGCATTCACGGATCTTACGTGCGGAAGGCTGAGAAGTTTTTGCAGACTAAAAATCCGTGCGATCGCCCGCAGCCCTTGGTAATTACCATAGAAGAAGCTCACCGCTTTCTCGATCCGGCGATCGTCCGATCGACTATTTTCGGTACAATTGCCAGAGAAATGCGAAAATACTTCGTAACCCTGCTGATTGTAGACCAGCGTCCCTCCGGCATCGACGCCGAAGTCATGTCGCAAGTCGGCACCCGGATCACAGCTTTGCTAAACGACGATAAAGACATCGATGCTATTTTTACCGGCGTTTCAGGAGGGCAGAGTTTGCGTTCAGTTTTGGCAAAACTCGACTCCAAACAGCAAGCATTAGTTTTGGGCCACGCCGTACCCATGCCAGTAGTCGTGCAGACTCGTCCTTACGACGAGCAATTCTACAGGGAAATCGGGGATATTGACTGGCAAGAAATGCCCGACGAACAAGTATTTGCAGAAGCTGAAGCTGCCAAAATGGATTTAGGATTTTAACAACAGATTAAACCATTATAAAATTCCTCTTTATCAGCGTTAATCTGCGTGCATCTGCGGTAAAAAAATCTAATTCCTATGTTTTAATAATTAATTCAACGCGGCGGTTTTTTTCCCTCCCCACCGGGTTGTCTGAACCGTCTAAATTATTATTAGGAGAAATCGGTTTAGCTTTGCCGTACCCTTTGGTTTGCATTCGGGTATTCTGCACCTTAAAAACGTTAATAAAATAATATTTTACCGCGGCGGCTCGCTTCTGGGAAAGATCGAGATTATAGGAATCTTCCCCGCGGTTGTCGGTGTGTCCGTTGATGAAAATTTGGGCGTTTTTGTAATGTCTCAGCAGCAGATCGATCTTGGTGAGAGTGGGTTTAGCTTGGGCGCGGACGTTATATTTGTCAAAATCAAATAAAATAGTTTCTGGCACATTAATTCTGATGCCTTCAGGTACTTTTTCGGCGTTCAACTCTGTTTCAATGTTTTTGACAGTCTCGGTTGTTATTTGAGTTGGTAGCTGCTCCTCTGTCGCAGTTTGATTGGCGGTGATATTCTCAATTTTTACTGTAGTCTGAGCAATAATTTCAACTTTTACTGTAGTAGGAGTAATTGGTATTGTTTCTAAGGTTGTAACTGCTGTTGATTCTGATTCAACCGTATCGACTTTGGGGGATTTACTGGCAGCTAAATGAGAGGATGAGGTCGCGAAAAGCAATGATGAGATTATCGTAGTATTAATCAGTCTAATTAGGTTGGTCATTTCTCAATTACCTGTTAATGGGAATATTGTAGAATAGGGTAATAGTGCTACCATCATTTATAGTGGAATACAGCCCCAAATACTTGGCTTTCGGTTGTAACCAACCTACAAATACAAACTGCCCTTTGAGCGTAGTGCCTGGTTTAATCAGAATTTGGGTATTATTGGAGGGAGGTAATAAATTATATCGTTGGTTATAGTTGTCGTAGAGATACATACCATCTTTACCATTAAGCATTACAACTTCCTTGCTACCATTTGTAATCGCCATAGTCACTATAATGCTATCTTCACCAAAGGTAATTTTGGTCAGCCGTCGCCATAGTTGGTTAGTGATAACCCGGAGGTCGTAAGTTTGTGCAGGTGGCAGAGAGTTTGTAGGTTTTTGGGCAACCTCTAAACTCGTTTGAGTCGGAATTGGTGTAGGATTTGGAGATTGAGTTTGAATTGGCCCAGGAGTTGGAGTATTGGGTGCGGGCGATGCGGCGGGTTCTTGTGCTCTTGGTGTTTGAACGGGAGGTGAAATTGATGGAGTTTGAATTGCCGTAGGAGTTGGGGTAGTGGGTGCGGACGACGCGGCGGGAGCTTGTGCCAATGGGTTTTGCACACAGGCGACACACACCAGCGATAGTAATGCTAATTGTGGGAAATTTTTAGCTTTCATTGCTGCACCCGATCGAGCTTTTGTGCTAATTTTAATTGAGAGTGGTAGCTTTTGTTGCGGGTTTAATCTAGCCTTGAGAATTAAATGAGCTACCAAGTGCGAGATCCCTTAAAATCTCTTTAACTAGAAATTACGATCGAACGTCAAAAAAATTAGCCCCCAGCTTGGGATCCGAAGCTTTTCCCCTTTCACCCCCTCACCCCTTATCCCTAACTTCACAAAAGTTGCCTAAGCTTAAATATGGTTGAGCCTCGCGGCACAATTGAGCTCAAACAGCCCCACAGCCAGTTTTGATACACCTTTACTTACTCGCAGCCGAATTTGAGTAGCATACTCCCAGAAAAATGTCAATAAATATTTAAAATATTTTAAAGAGTAAGTGGCAGTGAATACGGCGATCGAGTTCGGTTATCTCGCATCGCAGCATCTAGGCAGGGAGAAAATTTCAAGCGATGATGGAACAGAGAGGAAAACAAAGCCCTGGAATTGCATGAGTCTGTTTGCATGAGTATTGTGAAGTTGAGTGACGCTTAAAACGACCAGGGAATTTAAAAGCTTAAGGAAAAATGTAGAATCTTGACCTTAAGACAGAGGTTTTTACTCTTTACGATCCTCAAAATTTGGAATAATATTGAACAAAGTAAAGTCTTACTTCACTTCGCCTTGAACTAGCCGTTAAAGCTAGCGAGTTATCCAAAATCGATGGGATTACTGGGAAATCAAGCACAAAAGTAATCCCAAACAACAAGCTTCTACCGATCGTCACCGATAAACAGGAGGGGAAACATCCCCCTTGTCGCAGTCTTTATCCCACTTGCAAAAGTGGGACAGAGTATCACCAACTTTTTATCTGTTGTTACAAGGAGTGCAAAACTCACCCATGTCCACCACCACCCCCAAAAACAAAACAGTGAAAGCCGATCGCATGGGCAGCCGGCCATACTCCTCAACGGATACGGTTCGTGCCTATCTGCATGAGATCGGTCGCGTACCCCTGCTAACCCGAGAAGAAGAAATTGTTTTCGGGAAGCAAGTGCAGCAAATGATGAAATTAATCGAAGCAAAACAAGCACTTGCTAAAGAATGGCAGCGGGATCTGACTCTTCAAGAGTGGGCTGCCGAAATGGAGTTGACCGAACCTGAACTGAACCGGATATTGCAGTTAGGGCGGCGCGCCAAGCAAAAGATGATTGAAGCGAATTTGCGGCTAGTAGTGGCGATCGCCAAAAAATACCAGAAACGCAATATGGAATTCTTGGATTTAATTCAAGAAGGTACTCTCGGTTTAGAACGAGGAGTCGAAAAATTTGACCCGATGCGGGGATACAAATTTTCCACATACGCCTACTGGTGGATTCGGCAAGCAATTACCCGCGCGATCGCCCAACACGCCCGCACCATTCGATTGCCAATTCACATCACCGAAAAACTCAACAAAATCAAAAAAGTGCAGCGGGAACTCACCCAGCAGTTGGGCCGGTCTCCCTCCCCAGCGGAAATTGCCACCGCCCTAGAACTGCACCCTTCCCAAATTCGGGAATACCTGCTGATGGCAAGACATCCAGTTTCTTTAGACTTGCGGGTAGGAGATAACCAAGATACCGAACTGCAAGAACTCTTAGAAGACGAAACTGCATCTCCAGACAACTACATTACCTCGGAATTGCTGCGGCAAGACCTCGATACTTTGATATCAGAACTTACCCCCCAGCAGCGAGATGTAATAATTCTGCGCTTCGGTTTGGAAGACGGCACCGAAATGTCTCTAGCGAAAGTCGGAGAACGGCTCAATCTCAGCCGGGAACGGGTGCGGCAGCTAGAACATCAAGCCCTCGCCCACCTGCGGCGCCGCCAAGCTCAAGTCCGAGAATACTTGGCTAGTTAGTCAGTAAAAGAGTTGAGATTTTTCCCAAAATCTCAACTCTTTTTTTCGTGTTGGCGTGGCTGGGAAGAATACTTTTATACCCGTAAAAACAAATGTAACTGTAGCTATGTGCTCCAAACCATTAGGGAATAGGTCACGCCAAATCCTTCAATTCTTTAATCTAAAATATCAAATCTAAAATGGTATTATAGCGGTTCTCGGAAAGATGAGGTATTCACCAATTAATTAACAATTCCCCAATCCCCCAATCCCCCAATCTCAAATCTCAAATCTCAAATCTCAACTTGTACCTCATCTATCTGAAAAAGGCTATATTTGAGGGGTCGATCGCGCGGGGCGGACGCAAAAATTGTCAAAACTAATCTTAGATTTAACTTCAGGAGGCGGGCGCTCGTTCATTCAAGTTAATACCCAGCGTTAAGCGGTTGAACACAAAGCGGTAAATCTGTTTAAATCTGTGTATAATTGTGCATATTAGTAAATTGCTGAGATTAAGGAAAGCCACGTATATATGGTAGGTTCCAAGAAACAACAGAAAACTGAAGAAGTTTACACCCCGGTGATACCTGTTGTCTCTTGTGCCGACGAAACTCAGGTTGACCGGATCGCGGAACTGTGCAGAATCTCCAGAGCTTTAACTTACAACAAATTAGGTTCTGTAAAGCGATGGGGACTCGACGGTCAGAAGGCAAACCCCATTGTTCGTACAATTCTAAAAGCCACAGATATCAACTTGCAGTCAAAGTTATGGGAATGGTCAATTAGCTACACAATGAAAGCGATTGCCGCCCAACAAGAAGCCGCGAAGGTTGGCGTTGTCCGTGGGATGGGGCGCACATATCCTTTAAGCCCAGTCGAAAAAGAACGCACAAATTCGTGGTTGAAAACAGCCAAATCTACCAAAAATAATGATTCACTATTAAAGTTTCCGAAAGCGGAAACGGAGATATTGCGAGACAATCTCTTTGATTTACTGCACAACGACACCTCTTATGGTGACGAGATTGCCGCGGCTTTAAGTAAGTTGATGACTGCTAAATCAAAGCGGAGTGTCAGCACCGATCGCAATAAATACCGACAGCGTTCTTATATTAAAGACCTTGACGATCCAATCAAAGTCAAAAATATATGGGGAAACAATCTGGCTCACAAGGTTAAATCCAGAAAAATTCAGCGAGAGCGGGCAACCCTACAGAATTTTATTTGCAGAGATTTGAAGAAACTCATCACTTCACCGACTCGAATCTTTGCCGAAGACCTCACTCAGCCCATCAGTGGCAAGCACCAATCTAAAGCGATAAATCGCCAGCTTAATCAGTGGATGAAAAGTAGATTGCAAGCTTCATGGGAGAAAATCTCTAGGGAGACAGGATCGAATTTATCAGTGGTAAATCCTGCTTACACTTCGCAAATGTGTTCTCAAACCGGGACGTTATTGGGTAAACGGGATGGGGATGTTTTTACCGCTTATACCGAGGTAGTGATTCAATCTGATAAAAAGGCCGCGCTGAACATTCTGTATTGTCGCTCTGATAGCGAAATAAATCGCTGGATGAAGTATGCGGAAGTCGGCAAGGTTTTACTGTTGCCGACAGTTCGATATTTGACTTCAATTGGCAAATCTGTTACCGAAGTTTGGGACTTAGGATGGATCAATCCTAAGTTTAAAGTAGAAGCGATCGGGTGGGAAGATGAGTATCACCGACAGGGGTAGTCGGTACGGTTACGCAATTAGTAGATGGGATAGTGTCCAAGCTCGACAATCCTCCTAAGGGGAACCATCAACAATTGAAAACCAGCAATTGAGACACTTCTAGTCGATCGGCATAAATTTACGTAGATTTAGTTTACCGCAGATACCCGGTTTCTTTAGGAGCTTTTTGAAACTGGTACAAGAGGTGCTTCGAGGCAGCTATTTTAAATTTTGGGGTCTGAAGTGGTTTTGACTTATTTGATATTGACAGGAAGTTTAGAATCGATCGCGATCGTGCTTGCTCTCTTGCCCGGTAACTTCAGCATCGCATTCCCCGCACACCGGGCACAGGATCCGGACATCACATCCGGAGTTTTCAGGTCGCAATCTCCCCCAAATCCTGCGCCAGATACAGCTAGCACAGGTTTAGCAGATGGCATTTACCTCTACGGCGAGTCGAGCAAGCCAGATGAAATTAAACAAGAATATTTTGTATTTGAAATGCGCCAGAGTAAGGTGGTAGGCGCTTATTACCTGCCTCGGTCTGCTTTTTACTGTTTTTACGGCACAAGCGATCGAACTCAGTTAAATTTAATAGTAGTGGACAGTTACGACGGCAGTCGCTCTCCCTACTCCGTAAACCTGCAACAGTATTACCGAATTTCCGCCGTCAGCGAGAACGATCGTCGCATCTTGGGTATTTGCAAGGAAGCTCACCAACAGCAGGTGTGGGAAAAGTAGCCGACAGTCGCAGCCCCAGCAGTCAGGGTTCAGGGAACATCAGTAAAATTTCTCCTGAGTTGAGAATTTCGGACGGACACCACACATACGGCAAGATGAAACTGCGTCGGAAAACACTATCTATCGTTGGCATTACCATCGCTGGACTGACTGGCATTCTGTATGCCGCCTCCTCAAGCATCCTTTTAGGCAGCCTTATTAAAGCAGAAGAACAAGAAGCCACACAGGTCGTCAAGGGAGTGCTCAGCGTGTTCGGGCAAACAGCCGACGACTTCAACTCGCGCTTTGCCGACTGGTCGGCCTGGGACGACACCTACGCTTTCGTCCAAAACCGCAACTCAGAATTCATTGCCTCCAATTTAGTTCCAGAAGGGCTGGCTAATTTGAGAGTTAATATAGCCGTATTTGTCAATACTTCTGGCAAAATAGTTTACGGTACGGGTTTAGACAGCGAAAAGCTGAAACTAACGCCTGTTCCAGAAGCATTAAAACGGCACATTTCTCTCAGTGACCCGCTGTTGCAGCACCGCAACCCCAACAGCAGCCTCGCTGGTATCATGCTGCTGCCCTCAGGGCCGATACTGATTACTTCCCGGCCAATTCTCACGACTAAAAGCACCGGCCCGATCCGAGGCACGCTGGTATTCGGGCGCAATTTGGATGCTGCGGGCATTGCGAAGCTTTCTAAAATTACTCGCTTGCCGCTGATAGTACACAGCGTTAATGAGCCTCGGTTGCCTGCAGACTTTCAGAAAGCGCGGGAGAAACTGTCGGAAAAAAAACCGATTTTGGTGCGTCCTTTAAGCGAAGAATCGATGGCGGGTTACGCTCTGATCCGCGATATTTACAACCAACCTGCGCTGCTATTGCGGGTGGATATCCCCAGAGAAATATATCGGCAAGGTCAGATCAGTTTGCTGTACCTGCTGGTGTCTGTAGTGTTAGCGGCAATTGGGTTGGTCGGCTGCACTCTGCTGCTGCTAGAGGGTCTGGTGCTATCTCCGTTGAGCGGTTTGGCGAAAGCAGTGAACTACATCAGCAGCAGCCAAGACCTCTCGGTGCGACTGCCGGTGACGGGCGAAGACGAGTTATCAGACCTTGCCCATACTATCAACGGAATGCTTTCGGCGATCGCGGTCGCCGAAAGCGAACAACTTGAGGAAAAAGCCCGCTACCAAGCCGTAGTCGAGCAAGCTACAGATTGCATTTTCCTGTGGGACGCTCAAACCAAACGCCTTTTGGAAGCCAATACAGCCTTTAGAAACTTGCTCGATTACAGTCTTGAGGCGATTTCGCAACTGACTATTTACGATATCATCGCTTACTCTAAAGACCTAATTGACGACAATATCGAGTTGCTGTTGATGGACAAACAATTCAGAATTGGCGAAGTTCTCTACCGCCGCCGAGACGGTTCCTGCGTGGACGTGGAAGTCAGCGGGAGCGTGATTTCCTACGGCGGCCGCGAGATTATTTGCACTGTGGTCCGCGACATTACCGAGCGCAAGCAAGCTGAAGCCGAACTGCGAGCCTCGGAAGAACGCTACAGACTTTTGTTTAAAAATAACCCCCATCCGATGTGGGTTTACGATTTAGAAACTCTCAAATTTATAGCCGTCAATCAGGCTGCTGTCCAACACTACGGCTACACTCGCGACGAATTTCTCAACATGACCATTGCCGACATTCGTCCCCGCCAAGATGTGCCGAAATTGGTAGAAAATATATCCCAAGTAGATGTCGGTATTGAGTTTGCAGGTGTGTGGCAGCACCTGAAAAAAGACGGAACAATTATTGATGTAGAAATTACTTCTTATGCCCTGATATTTGATAGCAGAAAGGCTGAATTAGTGCTGGCTCACGACGTGACCTGCCGCTTGCAAGCCGAGGCAGAAATGTACAAGGCAAAGGAAGCAGCAGAAGCAGCTAGTTTGGCTAAAAGTCAATTTTTGGCCAACATGAGCCACGAACTGCGAACTCCTCTGAATGCGATTATCGGTTACAGCGAGATTTTGCAAGAAGAGGCTTTAGATTTGGGCGAAGAAATTTTTGTGTCGGATTTGGAGAGAATTCACAATGCAGGTCAGCTTTTACTAAGCTTAATTAATGATATTCTCGACTTGTCAAAGATTGAAGCCGGTCACGCGGAACTTGAATTAGAAGCTTTTGACGTGTCCGAGGTAGTTCAAAATGTAGCGAGAACTGTTAAACCGCTATTTGTGCGAAACAGCAATCGCCTGAATGTTGAGTGTCCTAATAATATTGGCAATTTGTATTCCGATCAAATTAAGTTAACTCAAATTTTGTTTAATTTGCTCAGCAATGCAGCTAAGTTTACTGATAAAGGGACAATTACACTCAGCGTTGAAAGAATTAAAAATAACGAAAATAGTGGGGATTTTGAACAGTTAATTTTTAAGTGTACTGATACGGGGATTGGCATAACTCCTGAACAGCTACAAAAGTTATTTCAACCTTTTACGCAAGCGGATGCTTCGACTACCCGCAAGTACGGAGGTACGGGTTTGGGTTTGGCAATAGCGCAGAAATACTCTCAGATGCTGGGGGGAGAAATTACGGTGAATAGTGAGTTTGGCAAGGGGTCAACTTTTACTTTAATATTGCCAGCATAGATCTATTTTAAATTTAAGATTTTAGATTGGGGAAAAACTCCTGATTACAAACAATATGAATACGGGCTTTTAGTGAGGGCTTCATATCATGTCCGGTCCATTACCCGACCTCAGGTAGGGGCGCGTTCACCAACAATATCTGCCAACAATTGACCATCTCAAAAACCCGCCCGGCCGGGATATTCTGGTCAATCATCGGACATGATATCAATCCTCTCCCAATCAACTTTAAGCCAATTGGGGAGGCAGCATCCCATTTTTGCAAATATACCCTACAAAATTGGGATGCACCCCTTCTGACTCTTCGTCGTGAATAAAATAGTCCTAAACGGGGGGTTCAGAAACCGGGTTGGATGGACAAAAAGACGCGTTGTGACCCGCAGATTCGGTAAAAAACCCGGTTTCTTTGTCGGAGTGCGTCAATCGATTTTAGATTTTAGATTTTAGATTTTAGATTGACCCCACGGATAAATTCGGGGGCTTGAGGATTTTCGATTTTCGAAAAGGGATTGATTCCACGGATAAATCCGGGGGCTTGTACCATCAAGAAATTCTTGGTCAGTTTGGTAAAAACAATATTAATACTCAATACCTGGCTGAGCTTTAATGCCTTGTTCTCGGAATGGATGCTTAACTAATGTCATTTCTGTCACCAAGTCTGCCCGTTCAATTAGCGCTGGCGGTGCGCCTCTGCCTGTTAAAATAATGTGGGTTTCTTCGGGTTTTTGTTCTAAGCCGGAGAGCACTTGCTCGACTTGCAAATAACCTAGTTTTAATGCTATATTGACTTCATCTAACAGCACTAATTTAAATTCGGGATTGCAGATAAAAGTTAGAGCTTTATCCCAGGCTTTTTGAGCTGTTTCAATATCTCGATCGCGGTCTTGCGTGTCCCAGGTAAAGCCTTCTCCCATTGCGTGAAATTCTAGCTGTTTTTCCCAGAGTTGAAAAACGGCTTTCTCTGCGGGTTCCCAGGCGCCTTTGATAAATTGTACTATGGCGACGCGGTATCCGTGACCGAGCGATCGCACAACCATTCCCAAAGCGGCTGTAGTTTTGCCTTTCCCGTTACCCGTATTGACTATAATTAAACCTTTTTCTTTTGAGGAGTTAGCGATTCGCTGCGCCTGTACTTCTTGGCGGCGCTGCATTTTATGTTTGTGCTGTTCGGCTGTTAGGGAAGTGGTTTCTTTCGTTTCCATTAGATTTTTTTTAACCGCAGATGAACGCCAATAGACGCTGATGAATGCAGACTTTTTAGTTATTGCCAGACTAGCTGCAAGTTTAGCACGAAACCGGGCAAAACATCTTCTCCTGAAAGTTCTGCGGGAGATTCCACTATTTCTACTTCTTGTCCTTGGCGATAGATTTCGACTCGGCGGGTTTTGCGGTTGATTAACCAACCTAGTTTTACTTGGTTGTTCATGTATTCTTGCATTTTGTCTTGGGTATCTTTTAAACTATCGGTGGGCGACATTAATTCCAAGACAAAATCTGGGGCGATGGGAGGAAATTTTTGTTTTTGTTCCGGAGTAAGTGCGTCCCATCTTTCCTTTTTTATCCAAGAGACATCGGGAGAACGATTTGCACCGCTGGGCAGTTTGAAGCAAGTTGAAGAATCGAAACAAATTCCCAGTTTGGTTTGTCGGTTCCAAATTCCCAAATCAGTAGCTATTTCAAAATTGTAATTTCCTGTTTCTCCTCCGGTAGGTGGCATGATGATTATTTCTCCTTTGGCGTTGCGTTCAAATTTGACATCGGGGTTTTCGCGACACAGTTGATAAAATTGGTCGTCGGTTATTTGGGCGATCGAGTTGAAGTTGATGGTAACTGCTATCATGGTATTTTATCAGGATGCGTTGGGATTTTTAAGCCACATAATGTATGTGAATGCGGATCAATGCCGAGCGATGCCGATGCTGTAAATATTATTGATGAAGGAAGGAGGATTTGAGTTGTAGTTTTTGGGAGGCACTGGTGATATCATTATATCATCTACTGATAACTAGCTCTCAATATTTTTATAAAAAGCTTTTTGTAGGAAACACTTACAGACATACCAATAATAAAACGCAATGTTGATTTCGCTAAACAATTTAGGTACTCCCTCTAGTAAACTGGAGAATATCTTGTTTTTCAAATGCAGGGAATCCACGCCGATCGCAAAAAACAACAAGCCCAAACCAGCTAACAATATTTGGTAGGGAGTAAACTTTAGTTCTCGCCGAAAAAACCATCCGTAGGATGACAAAACAACGGCGTACAAAAGACTTACTCCTAGCTTGGGGATTCCCAGCGCTACCATATATATATGAATTCGGTAAATTTCATTTAGTAAAAATCCACCTGTTAACAAAGCTGAAAACAGAATAAATCGATTTTGTGAATTGCGCGGTTGAATAGTTAGAGCTAATTTATAGGTGAAAGTACAAACAATGACTGGTACAGAACATAAAATCTGGAAAGTCCGAGTTAACAAGGCGATATTGGGATTGGGGGAAAAATAAGGGTGAAAGAATAAATCGCTGACTTTTAAGCCGGAAAGTTGAGTGAAAATTATCAGCAGCGCCACTAGGAAGAAGGATAAAGAATTTAGTCTAAAAACAAAGCGAGAAATAGTCACAAGCAATTAATATCACAAATTAGGTTGACTGCCCCAATACAAAAAAATTATATCACCACTATCTCTGGATATTTTGCTAAACTTAATCAAGAGTGTAATCAAAACAAGGAGACAGTCATGCTGTCAGTGAAAGAAGCAGAATCGATCCTTCTAAATTTGGCACAACCCCTCGACAGTCAGCGGGATGTAGAAACTGTAGACTTGCTGGCAGCATCGGGGCGCATTTTGGCGGCACCTGTCACTGGTTCTCTCGATTTTCCTTATTGGGATAATTCAGCAATGGATGGGTACGCGGTGCGGTTTGCTGATGTTGAAAATTGTAGCGCCGAAAAACCAGCGGTACTCGAAGTTGTTGAGGAGATTCCAGCGGGATATCGGCCTAAAAGTACGGTGCAATCGGGGCAAGCGGCGCGAATTTTTACGGGTGCTATGATGCCAGCGGGTGCTGATACGGTGGTAATGCAGGAAGAAACTAGGCGAGAGGGCGATCGCATTTTTATCTTAGTTTCTCCTGAAAAACCGCAAGCATTTGTCAGGAACAAAGGCGCTTTTTATCAAGCAGGAACAACTTTGTTAACTCCCGGTACAGTTATCAATGCCCCAGAAATGGCGGTGTTAGCAACTGCACAGTGCATTCAAGTTCCCGTTTATCGGCGGCTGCGGGTGGCAATTTTTTCTACTGGTGACGAATTGGTATCGCCTGATGAACCTTTGGCACCGGGGAAACTGGTAGACTCGAATCAGTATGCTTTGACAGTTTTGTTGGCGCAAATGGGGTTTGAACCGATTCGATTGGGGATTGTTCCTGATAATGAAGATGCCTTAAATAAGGCGATATCCCGGGCTGTTGCGATGGCGGATGTGGTGCTTTCTACGGGGGGCGTCTCGGTAGGAGACTACGATTATGTCGAGAAAACTTTGGCTGATTTGGGAGGAAAAGTTCACATTAGTTCTGTGGCGATTAAGCCGGGGAAACCTTTAACGGTTGCTGGGTTTAAACGAGGTGAAAAAAATTCGGATTGTCTCTATTTTGGTTTGCCGGGAAATCCGGTTTCGGCTTTAGTCTGCTGTTGGCGGTTTGTTGTGCCTGCTTTGAGAAAGATTTCTGGGCTTGGCCCGGATGCTTGGGGGCCGGAGTTTGTGCGGGTTCGGTGTCATGCCCAATTGCGATCGCACGGTCGGCGCGAAACTTATGTTTGGGGTAAACTGCATTTAGTTGCCGGAGTCTGGGAATTTGAACCTGCTAGCGGCACCCAAAATTCAGCGAATTTAATTAACCTCGCGAATACGAGTGGTTTAGCAGTTTTGCCCGCATCGGAAACCTGGATTGGACCGGGCGAATTCGTTGAAGTTTTAAAAGTTAGTCATTAGTCATTAGTCATTAATCATTAGTCATTAGTCATTAGTTCGGTAGAAATTCATGTAAAATATTAACAACTAAGTAATCTTCCTTCTTCCTTCTTCCTTCCTCTTATGAAAATTTTAATTGTTGAAGATGACCCGATGATGCAACTGGGATTAGAGCAAGTTTTAGCTGATTCCCCAGAAATAGAAATAGTAGGACAAGCAGAAGATGGCTATTTAGGCGTAGCAGCGGCACTGAAACTCAAACCTGATATTATTGTAATGGATATCGGTTTGCCGCGGCTGGACGGCATAGCAGCGACGCAGCAAATTAAAACACAACTGCCAGAAGTTCGAGTAGTAATGTTAACTTCTCACACGGCAGAAACTGAAATTATTGCTGCCCTTTCTAGCGGTGCGGATGCTTATTGCATTAAAGGTGCTTCCATAGACAGGCTGTTAGCAGCGATTGCAGCCGCAGCAGAGGGGGCTACATATCTTGACCCTCAAATTGCCCGGACTGTCATCGAACACCTCAAACCCCCCATACCTGCCTCTACAACTACTTTTGGGCAGTTGTCGCAGCGGGAATTGGAGGTGTTAAGATTAATGGTGGAAGGTAACAGCAATCCGGAGATAGCAGCGGCGCTTTACTTGAGTCCAAATACTATTAAAACTCACGTTCGCGGTATTATGAACAAGTTGGCAGTGGATGACCGCGTGCAAGCTGCAGTTGTAGCGCTGAGAACTGGATTGGTGTAAAGAACTCAGTAGTCAGTAGTCAGTAGTCAGTAGTCAGTAGTTATCAGTAGTTATTTGTTGTTTGCTACCCATGCTTTTCTGCGAAGATGCTTTTCTTCCCAATGCCCAATTGCCAATTGTCAATTCCTAATTCCCAAAAATTTTATGTCTGAGTGGATAGAAATCGGTAAAATTGTAGCAGCTCAAGGTTTGGATGGGGAAGTGCGAGTCTATCCCGATTCGGATTTCCCGGAAAGGTTTATCGAACCGGGGAAGCGGTGGATTTTGCGCCCTAACAAAAGTGAACCGGAACCGATCGAGTTTTTGGGCGGTCGCTACATTCCGGGTAAAGGACTGTATGCTGTAGAGGTAGAGGGTGTGGAAGACCGCGATGGTGCTGAGGCGCTGCGGGGCTGTAAGTTGTTTGTTGAAAAGACCGATCGACCTTACCTCGAACCTGATGAGTTTTACGTCCAAGATTTGATCGGTATGGAAGTTTTTAACCAGTTAACTGGGGAAATCTTAGGCAAGGTAAGTGATATTATTCCTGCAGGTAACGACCTTTTAGAAGTAGAAACGAATCTAACAGCGCCGGAAACTGTCGTCGCAGAATTAAAAAAGCCAAAACAGCCTGAAACTCCCAAAGCCAACGCTGACCCCAGAAATACCCGCCCCCCACGGAAAACCCGCGTTAAACAGCCTAAATCCACAAAAATATTGATTCCTTTTGTGGAAGAGATTGTCCCAATTGTGGACTTAGAACAAGGCAGAATTGAAATTTTGCCTCCTCCTGGTTTGTTGGAATAATACAGTATATTCCACGTTTATGAGGTACACCACAGAAACCGGGTTTCTTTACAGTTCTCGCATCTCCACTGATTCTGTTGCTCGAAACCCGGTTTTTTGTACTACATTTACATGGAATATGCTGTATCATGTCCGGTCGATCGACCGGACATGATATTAGTTATGAACACTTCCCAATCCCCAATTCCTAATGCCCACTATTACTGTTTCCTCTATTTGTCAACCGCACTATCAAGTAACTGATGGAAAGCGCGAAAATTGCAGTCGCCAAACCAATCAAGTCGGCTGCGGTTTTCTTTTCCAGGTCAAGAATGATGATTTTTCGAGATACGGCTATCAAAGAAGTTACAATAACTAGCTCTACTTGAATTACGTGCTTTTTCAGATAAGCTGTAATATTTTCCAATATTTCCAGAGCAATTAAAACATTTAAAAATAACCCAAATATGACAAACAACGTGTCTTTTAACAAATTATCACTGTGGTTTACCAATTCTTTTGCTAAAAAAATCAGCAAATCGCAAACGCTGACGATAATTACCAAAATCATCGCCAGTGATAAAACTTTCGATATTATTGCTTCTACACTTTCTGTAAAATGCAGAAAATTTTCCTCATTCCCTAACTTAGAAATTTGCCTAAATATTTTTTTCAGCATACCGGTGATTTAGTCTTCATTCTTAATGATTCTGTCATTGTTCGGTACACTTGGCAAGCGCTAAACTCTACTCTGTGATTGCCTGGTGTCACGGCGCCATCCGGGCCCTGGGGAAGGGGACTCTCTGGGCCTGTGATTTTATGGTTTTTCGTGTCATATCATGTCCGATCGATTAACCATAAGATCCCGGTCGGGGCGGGTTTTTGAGATGGGAGATTGTTGGCAGGTATTGTTGGCGAACCCTCCCCTACAAAAATCGCGGTCGATCGACCGGACATGATATCATATCAAATCCGTTAGCATCGGAATAGTAAATTCGAGTTGAGTGTTCACTGTTGACAGTGAACACTCAACATCATTCCGGTGTAACCGGAAATGATATCAGCTAGGAATCGATCGCGCGCGATCGAACTCTTGATTAATAATTTTTGCCATAAAAAAGCCTCAACCTATTGTCTAGCAATATTTTGAGGATTTTAAGGCGCGGTGCGACCGCTGAACTAACTATCTATTCTCAACAGAGAATGATTGTTGACTCCCAGCTTGCTCCCACGCAATATATAAGATAGCTAAAAATTTAGCTCGGGTGGTTTAGTAGCGACGAGAATTGCCACCGCGATCGTTGTTACCCCAGTTACCGCTGTTAGAAGAACCACGTTCTTCGCGGGGTTTTGCCTTATTGACCTTGAGGTCGCGACCCATCCACTCAGCACCGTCAAGAGCCTCAATGGCTGCGGCTTCTTCGGCTTCTGTAGACATTTCTACAAAAGCGAAGCCCCGCATCCGACCTGTTTCCCGGTCAGCAGGCAACTGAACGCGCTTTACTGTTCCGTACTCTCCAAAAGTTTGGTTGAGGTGCTCCTGCGTTACTTCGTAGGATAAATTGCCGACATAGATTGACATTGAACATTCTCCAGAATCAGAGGGTGTAGAGATTTAAATCCGGAGGAACGCCGATCGAACGAACTGTACTGCCGAAAATAAAGCCTTGTAAAAACATGATAGCACATACAGGTGCAAACTGCAATTGTCTGACTCGATTAATTAAGAAGAAGGCAGAAAGCATTCGCCAGAAGACATTCTCCGGAAGGAAAAACCCCTCATCAAGAAGGAAAAACTCAGCATAAATAAATTTAATTTTCCTTGTTCCCGGGCCCGGCCGGGGAAACGCAGCTTGTAGGCCCATTCATGGCATAAAGATTTTAGGTTTGAGATTGGGGATTGGGGATTTGAGATTTATGTGTAGGGTGCCTCCGGGCTCAAAATTGCTCGATCGAGAGAGGTTGTTACCCGAAAAACGGATACAAGCCCCCGACACTCGTCGTGGAGAGATCAAAATTTTAGACTCTTGTTCAAGAGTCCAGATTCATTTGTGGAGTAAATCTCAAATCCTTCGACTGCTGGCACTCGCCGAACGTCAATCCGTTCCTCCCCATGTCGATCGCCTGGGGCTTCTCGCTCGTTCTGCGGTGAGTTGTAACATCCCATTGTGGGACGGCATCAAGAAGTGACGGCAAGGCTGGATTTTGGCCAATTAAATTCCCCAACTTCTGCGGGAACTTCTGATCCAGCTTCTGCTGCATTTTCTGCCCCAACCAGCACCAACTGCACCGCACAAGCTTTTAACTCGGGCTGTTTGGAATCTGGACAGCTTGCAGAATGAGTCATGGCATTGGCTTCAGCACCTTCGGCCCACAGAGAACCCCAGTGCATCGGTACAAATAGCGTACCCGGGGCGATCGCCTTTGTGACTTTTGCCGGAAACTGCGCCTTGCCGCGGCGCGATCGAACTTCCAGCAAATCCCCCTCCTTTATCTGCAATTTGGCAGCATCGCGGGGATGAATTTCCAAAAACGGATCGGGGTGCAATTGATTAATTTTCTCTGTTCTACCCGTCCGCGTCATAGTGTGCCAGTGTCCGTAAAGTCTGCCTGTCGTCAACACAAACGGATAATTCGGATCGGGAGGTTCTGCCAGTCCCCGGGAGTGATAGGCCGAAAATCTTGCCCGCGCGTCAGGAGTGTGAAAACGCCTGTCAGTATATAGCCGTTTCGCTTCAGGGGCTGGATGCGGAGGCTGATTTTCTGGGCAAGGCCACTGCTGGGGGCCTTCTGTGCGCAAATATTCGTGGCTGAGGCCTGTGATGTCGCAAGGCTGGCCCTGCGTCAACTGCACGTACTCTTTGTATACGTCAGCAACGCTGTCGAAAGCAAAGTGTTGGGCAAAACCCAACCGGCGGCCGACTTCAGCGAAAATGCTCCAGTCGTCGCGGGCTTCCCCGGAGGGAGTGTCGAAACCGGGACAAAAGGTAACGCGGCGTTCGGAATTGGTCATTACTCCGGTTTTTTCGCTCCACTGCGTTGCCGGCAGCAGGATGTGAGCGTAGGGGGAGGTTTCAGTGGGATAGTAAGCTTCTTGATAAATAGTAAAGGGCGATCGCAGCAAAGCGGCTTTAGTGCGTTCCAAATCCGGCATACTTACCACCGGATTGGTAGCTGCAATCCACAGCAACTCGACATCGCCAGTTTCCAAGCCCACAATCATGTCCCAAGCTGTGCGGCCCGGATTCGGGGAAATGCTTCCCGGTGCGAGTCCCCAAAACTCCTCGACTTGGGTTCTGTGTTCAGCATTTTTCACAAATCGGTAGCCGGGGAGCAAGTGAGAAAGTCCTCCCGCTTCCCTGCCTCCCATCGCGTTTGGCTGGCCGGTGAGGGAAAACGGGCCGCATCCCGGTTTGCCGATTTGACCGGTCATCAAGTGCAAATTAATCAGCGATCGCACCTTTGCCGTGCCTTCCGATGACTGATTCATCCCCATCGACCACAGCGACAAAACCCGCTGCGACTGTTCCCAGTAGTTGGCCGCCGTTTCTAAATCGCTGACAGTAATGCCGCAGCGCGAGGCTACAAACTCCGGCGTGTAGCTGCTAATAACCTCAGTAAAATCTGAAAAATTAGCCGTGCATTCTTGAATAAACTCAGGATCTATTGCTTGCCTGCCTAACAGCAAGTATGCAATTCCGTTGAGCAAATCTATATCCGTACCAGGTTTAATTGCTAAGTGCAAATCTGCCGCTTCTGCAGTCGGAGTCCGCCTCGGATCTACCACAATCATCTTGACATTCGGATGCTTTTTGTGGTATTTTGCTAATCGGTTAAATACAATTGGATGGCATTCCGCTGCATTGCTGCCGATAACAAAAGCGCAATCTGTTAATTCTAAATCGTCGTAACAGCAAGGGGGTCCGTCCGAACCAAAGCTTTGAACGTATCCTGAGACTGCTGAAGACATACACAAGCGAGAATTAGCATCAAAATTATTAGTACCCAGACAACCTTTAATTAGTTTCTGGGCAACATAATAATCTTCTGTAACGAATTGACCCGAACCGTAAACGCACAAAGCATCGGGGCCGCTGGTGCTGCGAATTGTTTGGATGCGGTTAACAATTGCGTCGAGAGCTTCGTCCCAGCTAGCGCGGCGGAAGGGTTGGTCGAGTGTATCTCGCATCATCGGATAAAGTAGCCGATCGCTCCGAATGGACTCTGCTACGGTTGCTCCCTTAATACAAACCATGCCTTGACTAGATGGGTGAGTGCGATCGCCCCGAACTTTCCAACTTTGTTTTTTGTCTGGAACAACTTCTAGACCGCAACCTACACCGCAGTAAGGGCAAAGAGTTTTTATAGTTTCCATCTGGTGATTTTAGATGCTAATTTTTGAAAGCTAATGGGTAATTCGTAATTTGTCATTATAGTCGGAACTGAGGGCTCCTGCCAATAACATCTCAATAATTACTAACTTACCGCAAAAATGCTTCACAGCAACGGACAATACCCTGACTTCCCATTAACCGCTCTCTTCCTAAAACTCGCGATCGCTCTCGCTTGTAGCCAGCTTGTCGCTGTTCCTAAATCTCCCTCTAACAGAGGTACTCGATACCTAAATCTTGTCAGCCCCACCTATGGGGAGCTATGAGGAATCTGGGCAGGGCTAAAACAGCGTACCTGTACTACTTTTGACCTAATTGTTTATAGCAATCTGAGATTTAGTGCGGGAGTATTATGTCGCCTACTTCCCTGTTTTAACTTCTAATACGCCGCCGTTTGTGGGGCTAAAAGTTACTTGGAATTCAGCAGTTTTTTCATTGGCTGCTGTGGCACCTGCAGGAGTTTGCAAAATCGGCAGAGGAGTTTCTTTGACGAAATCTTTAGCTGCTTGATTTGTGGGGTCGAACTGTAGGATATCGCCGTTTTCTTTGACTTTGACCCGATAAGTCAAACTTTCGGTAAATGTCGGAGTTGTACTCCAATTTTTGTCGATTTGTGCATACAACTGCTGTCCGATCGCATCGAGTTCGGCTTGGTCAGAAATCCCTGAGGTGGCACTCGTGGCTGCATTGGGCGCGGTGGCGGTGTTAGCAGCGATGGGTGCAGGACTTGCCGCAGCGATGGGTGCAGGACTTGCCGCAGCGGTGGGTGCAGGGCTTGCAGCAGCGATGGGTGCAGGACTTGCAGCAGCGGTGGGTGCAGGGCTAGGATTCGGCGCGATCGAACTTGCTGCAATTTGCGGGCTGGGGGGAGAAGTCACAACCGCCGCCGCAGTCGTCGCCTGCGGTGCAGTTTCTCCTAGTTTCGCTTGCTTTAGCTGGCTGGAAGCAGACATATTGACTGCTGCTAAAGCAGCCATTGCTACCAACCACGAGACTGATAGGATGCCGAGTTTGATCGGCGAGGCTTCGGGGACTTCGGCAGCGTGATGCATAAAGGGCGCAGGGGCGATCGGCCTATTAGCAGTCTCCGCAACTGCAGACTTTTTCTTACTAGCAGGTAATGGCATCGGTAGGGCGACGGCTTCTGTCTCCGAGTCCGTTGCTTCATCCTCTTCGTGGTGCGCGTAGCGAGAAAACAGGAACTCCAAAGCAAAGTTGCGAAGTTCGTAGTATTTCGGGTCTTCCATAATCCGCGCCCGGTTGCGGGGACGGCTGAACGGAACGTGCATATCTTCGCCGATGGAAGCTGCTGGCCCGTTGGTCATCATCACGATGCGATCGGCCAAAAACAAAGCCTCATCAATATCGTGAGTAATCATAATGACGGTAATTTTTTCCTTCCGCCAAATTTTCAGCAATTCTTCCTGCAACTCTTCCCGGGTAATCGGGTCTAGAGCTCCGAAAGGTTCGTCCAAAATCAACAGTTTGGGGCGAGTTGCCAGAGCTCGGGCGATCGCCACGCGCTGTTTCATCCCCCCGGACAATTGGCCCGGTCTTTTGTTACAAGCTTCCGTCAGCCCGACTAATTCCAAGTGTTCCTTGACGATCGTATTATGTTCGTCTGCAGACTTGGACGGGTAAACATTTTCCACGCCGAGGTGAATGTTTTCAGTAGCAGTCATCCACGGTAGCAGCGAGTAGTTTTGAAACACCACCATGCGATCGGGGCCTGGTTCAGTAATCCGCGAACCTTCCAAAGCCACTTCTCCGTTTGTCGGCCCGTTGAATCCCGCGATCATATTCAGCAAAGTTGATTTGCCGCAGCCCGAGTGACCGATCAAACAAATAAATTCGCCTTCATTAATAGTCAGGTTTACACCGTCGAGAACGACGTAAGGGCCTTTGGGAGTTTCGTAGACTTTCGATACGTCTTTAATAGTAAGAAACTCTTGCTTTGGCGTCTCAATTTTTGTTGTTTCGGGGGTTTTGATTGTTTGCATATTTTCAGGATTTGGATTGTGGGTTGATGAATTAGACATGACCAATTTGGATTGATAATTTGAAATTAAGGAGTTAGAAATCGGGAAATGTGGAGTCTTGTTTCCTGATTTCTTGCTCCTCATTCCCTCTTCCTATTTGCTGGTTATGCTATCAGTTTGATGGAACACTGACTGCCTATTTGTTCAATTAAGATTTCTTCAATGCGCACGTTGCGCTTGATTTTGACATTTTGAAGATACTGGACCGGGTCGTCTAGATTAAACACAGTGCCGTCAAATAGCTCGATCGTCCGGCTATCTCTGGCAATATCCGGCAAACCCAATTCGCGCACTGCTTGACCGAAAACATCGGGCCGCAAAACTCGATCGACCACTTCCACCCAGTTTTTCGGGAACGGGATCAGTCCCCAGCGAGCCATCTGCGCCATCACCCACACCATTTGCAGGCGGTCTGGAGCATTGGTTTTGTCAACGTGAAACTGGTTGAAGTTGTAGAGCATTTCGGGTTCTGCCCCCGTACCGGAGTTGTACGGGTCGATGAACCCCGGACGGATGTCTTTGGGATCGGCGCCGATGTATTGTTCTTGGCTAATCAATCCTAGGACTTCTTCGCGGTTGCGGCGGTCGTCGCAGTAGTCGCAGGCTTCCAAAAGCGCTTTGACGAGGGCGAGGTGGGTTTGAGGATATTTCTGAGCCCAATCTTCAGTAACACCGAGAACTTTTTCGATGTGTCCGGGCAGAAGGTCGAGGGAACGGACCATGACAAAACCCGTACCGCTGTTGACTGCGTGGGAGTTCCAGGGGTCGCCCGAACAGTAGCCGTCAATGTTGCCTGCTTTTAAATTCGCTACCATCTGCGGGGGCGGAATCACGGTCAAGGCCACGTCGCTGTCGGGGTCGATGCCGCTAGCGGCCAGCCAGTAGCGGAACAGCAGATTGTGCATGGAGGCGGAGTGTACCATGCCCAAGGTGTGAACTTTATCCGGAGTCTTGGCGATCGCACCTTTGAAGTCCTCTAATGTCCGAATGCCTTGTTTGTAAAGGTCTTTGCTGAAAATAATCGAATTGCCGTTGCGAGACAGCGTCATGGCGCTACAGACCGGCACAGGGACTTGATCGTCCATGCCCAACAGCATGGCAAGCGGCATCCCTGCGACCATTTGCGCCGCGTCCAGCCGTCCTTCGGCGACTCCTTTGGCGATCGCTTTCCAGCTAGGTTCGCGGCTGAGGGAAACTTCTTCCAAGCCGTGGGCTTTGAAAAACCCTTTTTCTTTGGCTACAACTAAGGGCGCGCAATCGGTGAGGGGAATAAAGCCGATGTCGAGGTTGATTTTTTCCAAGCCGTTGCGGGCGATCGCAGGCGGTTGTTGTTTGGCCTTGCGCTGTTTGACCCGCTTTTGCTGGTTGAGGAAGTAAACCATTTCGTTGCGCAGCGCGTAGTAACTCGGATGGTTGACAACTTCCATGCGCTTGCGGGGGCGGGGAATGTTCACTTCGAGGATTTGCCCGATTTGCGCTTCCGGGCCGTTGGTTAGCATCACAATGCGATCGCTCAGCAATAAAGCTTCGTCCACGTCGTGAGTTACCATCACGCTGGTGACTTTGCTTTCCTCGCAAATTTTCATCAACTGGTCTTGCAAACCGCCGCGAGTTAAGGCATCGAGGGCGCCGAACGGTTCGTCTAGCAGCAGCAATTTCGGGCGAATTGCCAGGGCGCGGGCGATCGCAACTCTTTGTTTCATCCCCCCAGAAATTTCGCCCGGGCGTTTGTGGGCGGCTTGTCCGAGTCCGACCAATTTAATGTGGTATTCGATCACCAACTCGCGATCTTCTTTCGAGTTACCGCTGTAAATTTCATCTACTGCTAGGGCAATATTTTCGCGCACAGTCAGCCAAGGTAGCAGCGAGTAATTTTGAAACACCACCATTCTGTCCGGCCCTGGATCGCGGACTTCGCGCCCTTCTAAAGTAATGCCGCCCTGACTTGCATTGTCGAGGCCGGCGATGATATTTAGCAGTGTAGATTTGCCGCACCCCGAGTGTCCGATTAAGGTGATGAATTCTCCCTTTTTAATTTTCAGTTCGATATTTTTAAGAGCGATGTATTGCTCTCCATTCGGCAAGTTAAATACGCGGTCAACGTGGTCTACTTCAACAAATACTGACATGGTAATTTTAGGTTAGTTTGTAATTTGTATGATGCTGATTATTAATTGGGCATTGGGCATTGGGCATTGGGCATTGGGCATTGGGCATTGGGCATTAATTTACAACTAATTTCTAGCAGTTTGCAGTTGGCAACCATTCCCCATGCCCTATGCCCCATTCCCCATTCCCCATTCCCCATTCCCCATGCCCTATGCCCTATGCCCAAATTCTATTTTTGTTCTTCAGGAACAACTTTGGAAGCAATGAAACCAACGATTCTGTCTAAAATCAAACCGACGATTCCTACATAAAGCACTGCTAGAATCACTGCACTGAGTCGAGAACTGTTGTAAGCGTCCCAGATGAAGAAGCCGATGCCGACGCCGCCGACTAACATTTCCGCAGCTACGATCGCCAGCCAAGACAAACCGATGCCAATTCTCAAGCCAGTGAAGATGTAAGGAACTGAAGAGGGGAGCAGGATTTTCCAGAAGTATTTTTGGTTGGGAAGGCGCAATACGCGGGCGACGTTTCTGTAGTCTTGGGGTATTTGTTGAACCCCTACTGTGGTGTTAATTAGAATCGGCCAAATTGCTGTAATTAAGATTACGAAAAGAGCAGAAACTTCGTTAGCTTTCATCCCCATGCCTTCAAAGGGATTGAACTGTTGAAATACACCCAGGGCGATCGGCAGCCAAGCCAGGGGCGGGATAGTTCTGAATACTTGAAACAGCGGGTCTAAAGCATCGAACATTAAGGAGTTTGTGCCGATGAGGATTCCCAAACTGATGCCGAGAACTGCTGCCAAAGTAAAGCCGATCGCCACCCGCTGCAAGCTAGCCAAAATTTGCCAGAACAAGCCTTTGTCTGTACCGCCGTTGTCGAAGAAAGGATTGATAATCAGCTCCCAGGTTTCTTGGACAGCTTTGATTGGTCCCGGCAAGCTGGACTCTGGACTGTGGCAGAGGATTTGCCAGATTATCAGCAGAACTGTAATTGCTACCAACGGGCGGATAATTTTTCGGCGGTTTTTTTGAACCAGATCCAGAACAAAATTTACTGGATTTTTGCTTTTAGAAACAGCGAGGTTTGTTGCCATTTTTCTTTTTGCCGTATTGTGAATAATCGATTATTTGTAGATTCTTTTAACAGAGTTCAGCAGGTTTTGTCCCGGGAACGAACCCTCAGTTTCACTCCGCCCAACCCATCACTTTTAGGGGTTGGTCAACTGTCAGCAGTCAACTGTCAGCAGTCAACTGTCAACTGTCAACAGTTGACTAATTATGCTTTTTTGATTACCAGACCCTTCAGATATTCTTCGGGTTTTTCTGGGTCAAACTTCACGCCGTTAAAGAAGGTTTCGACACCGCGAGAAGTTGTAGCAGGAATTTGGGCTGCGGGGACGCTAAGTGCTGTCGCTGCTGCTTTCCAAATATCTTCGCGGTTAACTTTATCAACCGTGGCTTTGATGTCGGTAGTTGCCGGGATATAACCCCAGCGAATATTTTCAGTTAAGAACCAAGCATCGTGACTCTTGTAGGGATAAGAAGCATTATCCGCCCAGAATTTCATCGCCACTGGGCTGGCAGCTTCAATGCGGCCGGTACCGTAGTCAATTTGACCTTTGGAGCGACCGATAATATCTGCTACTGGAACTTTTAACCACTTATCCTGAGAAATGATTTTGCACATCTCATCGTGATTTTCTGCCTTGTCGCACCACTGCTGGGCTTCCAGTACGGCCATTGTAATTGCTTTAGCAGCTTTGGGGTTTTTCTCGACCCAATCTCCTCTTAAAGCTAAAGCTTTTTCTGGGTGGTCTTTCCAAAGTTCTCCAGTTACTAAGGCGGTGTATCCTACCTTTTGAGTAACTAGCTGAGCATTCCAGGGTTCGCCGACGCAAAAGGCTTCCATGCTGCCAGATTTCATGTTCGCTACCATTTGGGGCGGCGGTATGGGAATCACGGAAACATCTGTATCTGGATTAATACCGCCGGCTGCTAGCCAGTAGCGCATCCACAAGTCGTGGGTACCGCCGGGAAAAGTTATAGCAACAGGAAGGTTTTGGCCAAAAGCTGCTTTCAGGGGTGCGCTGTCTGTACCTACTTTTAAATCTAGGTATTTTTTGCTGAGCGAAATTGCCTGACCGTTAGTATTTAACCGCGCCAAAATGTTCATCGGCACTGGCTGATTGCCTTTGGTAATAGTGCCTAATGTCATGTGGTAAGGCATCGGGGATAAAATGTGGGCTCCGTCAATGCCGCCTTTGTCGGAACCGAGTTCTAAGTTGTCGCGAGTAACTGGCCAAGATGCTTGTTTGGTAACTTGTACGTCTTTCATGCCGTACTTGGCAAATAACCCTTTTTCTTGGGCGATGATTAAGGGTGCTGCGTCGGTGAGGGCGATGAATCCGAGTTTGGCTGCGGTAACTTCTGGAGCGTCGGCGGGGTTGATGTTGACTGCTGGGGCGGCGCTGGGTGATGCGCCGCCGGCTGCGGGGGTGGCACCTCCGTTAGATGTGGTGGAACCGGAACTGCAACCGTGGGCGAGAAGGGTGCCGGCTGCTGTTACTCCGGCGGTGATGATGAATTTTCTTCTGGAAAGGTTGCTCATTTGTCTTGAATTGTGGTTGTACTTGAGATGGTGGAAATGTTCAGATGTGAGATTGATTCGCGACCTTCGCAATTACAGAATTCTGTTTGGCAGTCTCGGAACTCACATTGTGAGATTAGGCGTCGACCGACACTCTACCGATCGCCCGCGCGCTGCAAGCTAAAATGAACCCTGGTTCTAAGTCTCGGGCCGCGTCAGGTTGGCTGTCGTAGACTGTTTGGCCTTCTAGGAGTTTTTGCTTGCAAGTCCCACAGCTTCCCGACCGGCAATTGCTGTCAAGTTCGACCCCGGCCCGTTCGGCAACATCGAGAATGTACTCATCTTCGCTGCAAGCAACTTCTTTGCCCGATCGAGCGAAAATGACAGTAGATGTCTGAGGTTTGGGTGCCTGGGCTGTCATTTCGCCCTCATCAACCGTCAATTGCAGTTGCCGCTGCAGCACAGCTACATCCCCTGTCATCTGTTTGGGAACTGCCCCAAACTGCTCGACTAACAGTTGATGCAGCACCGGTTTGAGGTCTTCGCAAGGGATGCCTTTTTGGACGCAAGCACCCAAATGAGCGTCTTTGCCAACTGTGCCTCCCATGTAAATGTCTACACCTTCGAGGGTTTTGCCGTTCTTGCGAACTTTTGTTCCCATCAAACCGATGTCTGCTACTTGGGGTTGACCGCAGGAATTGGGGCAACCCGTCCAGTGAATTCTGACCGGTTTGGGAACTGAAAGTTCGACATCGAGTTCCTCAATCATGGCCACGGCGCGGCTTTTGGTTTCAATGAGGGCGAAGTTGCAAAACTTGGCGCCGGTGCAGGAAACCAAGGCTCGCATCAGGGGTGCGGGCTCGATGGAAAAACGCTGCAACAGCGGTTCTTTGACTAGCGATTCAATCCGCGAGTCGGGAACGTTAGGAATAATGACGTTTTCTTCGACGGTGAGCCTGAGTTCGCCGCTACCGTAAACCTCGGCGATTCTGGCCAAATCGAACAAATCCGATGCCTGCAGCCGTCCGACGGGAACGTGGAGCCCTACATAGTTGAGTCCTGATTGTTTTTGGGGGTAGATGCCGATGTGGTCGCGTTTGTCCCAGATGATTTCATCTTTGAGGGCGGCGGCGGGCAAAGTGCGACCAAATTCTTCTTCGACGGCAGATCGGAATTGTTCGATTCCGAGTTCGTCAATCAGCCACATCAGCCGCGATTTTTGGCGGTTTGCTCTCGGGCCTCGATCACGAAACACAGTTAAAATTGCTTTGCACAAATCTACAACGTCGCTGGGACTTGCCCAGGCATTGAGAGGAATTGCAGCTTCGCAGCGTTTGGCGGAGAAGAAACCGCCGACTAAAACGTTAAAGCCGATGTTGCCGTCTTTGTAAGCGGGTACGAAGGCGATGTCGTTGATTTCTGCGTGGACTGAGTTGTCGCGGCAGCCTGCGATCGCAATATTAAACTTTCTCGGCAAATTGGAAAACGCCGGGTTGCCTTCGCCGCTGTTGGTAATCATGTCTTGGACTTGGTTCGCCAGTTCCCGCGTATCAATCAGTTCGTCGGCGTCGAGCCCTGCCACTGGGGAACCGGTGATGTTGCGCACGTTGTCCATCCCAGACTGGACGCTGGTCAGGCCAGCTTCTTTGAGGCGGCGGAAAATGTCCGGCACGTCTTCGATGCGAATTCCGCGCAGTTGCAGGTTTTGTCTGGTGGTGATGTCGGCGCTGCCGTCGTCGCCGTAGCGTTGGACGATTTCTGCTAGCGTTCGGGTTTGAGTGCTGGTGATGATGCCGTTGGCCAGACGCATCCGCATCATGAACTTGCCGGGAGTTACTGGCCGAAAGAAGATGCCCAGCCATTTGAGGCGGTGATCCCGATCTGTTTCGTCCATTGCTTCCCAGCCAATTTCGGCGAAGTGGTCGAGTTCACCTTTTAATGCTAAGCCATCTTTTTCGGCTTTGAGTTTTTCAAACTTGTTCAGGCTCGCTTGAGCTTTGGGTTCTACTGTTTGGGTCATCGGTTTACCCTCGCTGCTGGCTTGTTCTGGGAGGTCTTGACTTGGAGCATAAAGTGTGTCTTTCCTGCTAACCTTAGTGAGTGTATGGATTTAAAACTGTATATTTAGTTACTATATCGAATTTGTTTTTAGCATGGTTCGTCTTCTGTACATTTGAGTTTGACTGGGCGCTGCCTCGAACGTCGCAAAACTATTTATGGTAATAGTTGCTACCGACAGTTCGGTAGATCGCTCCGTTTCGATGCACCTTAGTTATGAGCTAATGTAAAGCGCAGCACTGTAAATATTAGTAGTTATTGTTACAAAATATTGAGCTTTATGAAATTTTCGCATAAGTCTGATGCGTTTTATACATGGGTAATGGGTAAAGAAGCCCACAGAGCGGAAAAATCTCTTTAAATCTTTAGATTTGGGATGGAAGAGGGTCAATGTGGAAGATATAAAATCATGTTGTGGCTACGATCGCAGACTTAAAACGCAGCTCGTCACACAATTAGAGTGGTGGCTGTCACACAATTTGCCTCTAAAGATCACGTTCTCTGCTATGCTCGCGTCACTTTTGATTTTTGGAGAACGAGACATGATATTAAGTATCGAATTAAGGGAACATCTCATGTTTTTAGTTCAACTTCTCCCCGGTGCTATTTCCGAAATGCTTGCCTCTGTTACTGATACGGGTTGTTTGACTTTAGCCGATCGCTATGGTTTGATGGCTGCTGTTTTAGACGAGTCTCTCGAGGATGAATACAAACTTTCGATCAACCGCCTGCTGCGCTCTGTGCTCAAGGGAAGAGTCAAGATAGTCAACGAACTTTCGGCGATATGGTAACAGGATTTCAAAAAGGGCAATGTTCAATAGTTGCGAGCAACTATTTTTGAAATTTGATGGATTTATGCAGCGCTTCAAGTGCAGAAACCACCGCCCGAGTTAGAAGGAACCCACGATGCCTGCACCGGATGTAGGGCAATAAGTTTCTTGAGTGTTCTAAAAACGTGCGATCGCGAATCGCCGTCAGAAATTTTTTTGATTCTCCAATTCTCGCTTTGTGCGGCAGTTACAGAAAAAGTGCCACAGTTTGTCGATCGATTAAAAGCCTGTTGCGTCGATCGCTGAGGGTAAAATTAGTAAAATTGTGGGCGATCGGCTTTTTAGGAGTTTGATGAAGGAAGTCATCACCACAAACGTAATTATAATTATTGAACAGGGCTGCAGATGACAGACAAGTTATGCAACTTATTATTAATCAAAAAATAGAAATATTAACAGAATCAGGCATCGGCATCTACAACATCACGCCCCCAATTGTCAATATTCCTTGATAATTTATGAGAAATCAATTAAGTCGATCGGCATAAAAAAACAATAATATGTTGTAGAGAAGGGTAAAGCCTAGATCTGGACTAGCAGGCAGTTTATGGCTGCTCTCAACCGCCCCAACCCAGTAGTCGCTTTATTTGCACCTCAAGTCATGGATCCAGGCCCACGATATAGTGTGCCTGGATCCATGACTGTATTTAGCTAATGGCATGGGTTGGTTTTTTTAAGCTATTTAGTTGATACGATCCAATTGCCCCACCAAATCTTTAGGAAATTTTAATAAATTCTGGGTCAACGTATGCTTTACTGAAAACTACAAACAGTCGATCGAGCAGACTTGAGACTTTAACACTCATTCCCAGGGAGAATTTTATGAACTCCATTAGTAAAAACAGCCTCCACTGGACTTACTCCGTGGCTATTTTCTGTGCCATTTTCGCACTGCAGCAACCAAAAGCTACAGCAGCAACCCTATCTAACGGCTGGAATTATGCGATCGATTCCTTCAACGACGGCGTGACAGGGGGCCAAGTCGGCGGCGGCGATTTTGAATTTTACGGCATAGCCATCAAAGAAACATCAGATACAGCTTTCATCGCCATCAACTCCAATCTAAGTTTAGCAGGATATGCAAGCATCGGCGCTGAAAGAGGCAACGTCAACTACGGCGATTTGTTCTTCAATTTTTCCGGTCAAAACTTCAATACAGCTAACGCAAACGGCAGCTTGTTTGGTATCCGCTTTGCCGCCGGAAATGACTCTGGCGTAGCGACAACAGGGGTATACACTAATGTTACCGCTCAAAGCGTTACCCCAACTAACTTGGGCTTTAGCAATTTAAATCAATACAATACGCTAGTTGCATCTCAAGGCAGAACCCCCTCACTGGGCGATTTAGCTGCCACAGACCCCTATTTTCAACAAACAGGAAACAACACTGTTCTCAACTCAATAGCTACGGGTACAAAAGTTGGAGAAATCAATTTTTTAACGCCAGCAACTTTGAGCGCCCTCGGTCTTAATTTCGCTCAGTTTAATGCAGTAGGTTCTCAAACAATCGGATTCAGTTTCAATAAATCCTCAATGCCTTCGGGGAACTATATTGCTAACTTTTTTGCCGAGTGCGCTAACGATGGTATCGCCATTCAAGGATCGTTTGAGGCTGTACCGGAACCTTCTACTTGGTTTGGTACCTTAGTAGGATTGAGCTTTTTAGGTATTGGGGCAGCGAAACGCAAAATTAAGCGCAAGATTGCCTAAGTGAGCCAGGGTGCGCACCGAGTACCTTACGAATAGCTGGAATGCGCACCTGAGGAATAGCCGTAGTGCCTCAAACTACTTGCCCGCCGTAAAGTAGATTATCGAGAGATGAAATGCGCCCAAACATTCCCATCTGGCCCAGCAACTTGATTCACGTAACTGTAGGGATACATCAACTTTCTCCCCTCAGTATCGCTGTAACCTGTGAGTGCATCTCCCCAAGGATCTTGCACGATATAACCCTGAGAATTGTAGCCAATTAAAGTGATAATGTGACCGGATGCAGTAAAATCTCCCGCTAAAACTACTGGTCGGCGATTCAGCAATTCCGATCGCACATCGGCCCACTTGCGAGTCGTACTAAAACTCGTCTTAAACCCGTAAGCCTGAATCAGCGCCGAAAGCACATTGTGATCGGTTTGAGAACCCTGACCGGCATAGTCGAAACACCACTGCAACAACTCATCCTCCAACTGTCCGCCCCACTTAGAACGAAGGCCGTAATAATAAAGCACCATCGCGATCGCAGTTACGTTGCAAGTAGACCAGTCAAAACGCGGATTGTCCCGCTGCGAAAAATACGGCACGTTCAATTCCACATTGTTCGGCGCCGGATCGAAAATTTTATCTCCCCGCTTGAACTGAACAAAACTAGGAAAAACATAACCTGTATTGCCCAAATTCGGCAGTTCTTCAGTCAGGGCAACTTTCAGGTGATCTCCTTCCAAACCGTAGCTTTCCACGCCGTAAACTCGACCTAAAGGCAGCGTAGTTTTTTCGGTATCTTTCAGGCTGGCAGCATCTACAGGCCGTTTTTTAAACACAGTTGCTTGTAGCATTGTCATCGTCAAAGCACCGGGGTCAAAGGGAACTTCTTTGCCGTCTTTTTTTATTTTAACGTCCTGCCAATAAATAAATCCGATATTGCCGAAACCGCGAATAGATTCGGCGAGAGTTACTCGGAAATGCCCCAAAATGCAGGCATAACCAGTAATGGCATAGGTAGTGCCTAAAAGTAGGTTAGCCACTTGATTTGCAGGCAGTTTAGATGAATCTTCTGGTTGACCTTTAATTTGAGTTGTTTGAGTTACCAAAAGTTGAGCGCTGACGTTGCTATTCGGTACGTCGGCCAGGTCAAATTTTAGGATTTTATCACCTTTGGCAAGCTGAACGTCGGGTTCGTAAAAATAGCCAAAAGTGCCGATCGGCGAAATTGCTGAATCCACAACCACCTTGAGGTGTCCGTCAATAAATCCGTACTTGCTAACCGCCAAAGTCTGGCCTGCTTTGACAAGAACTTTTTGCTGATTGTCGAGCCGGGAAGAATCAAGCGGAGCTGCCTTAAACAAAGTGTCAGAAACAATCTTTAAGGTCAAACCTTTTCCGACAGTCAGCGGATCGGAACTTACAGTAATGTAAATTATTTGGCTGCCAGTAACGTTGCCTTTGCTGTCAGTAGCCCGCAACCTGAGCCACCGAGAGCCTGCTACGCTAAATCCTTTAGCCAAATTAACTTGCCAAGTGCTGGCTTGTTGGTTTAGCGTGACGCTTAGCGGAAATTTATCCTCCGCTATCACCTCAACTTTTGCTGCTTCTTGCCGATCGAAACTACCCCGAAGGACGATCGGCACATTTACTAAAACTTCTGTCGGCCCTTGATAAGTTAAATTAACAGCGGGATTGAAAGATTTGCCACCGCGACTGAATTGCACAAAATCGGGATAAATGAAACCCGTATTGCCAAATTGCGGCAAATTCTCGGTAAGGGAGACTTTAATGTGGCTTTGTTCGATCGAGAATCCGGCAATTCCATAAATCATTCCCGCAGGCAAAGTAATTTTTTCTTGGGGTTGCAGGCTAGCCGCATTTACCGGTCGCTTTTTCAACACAGTCATTTTGATTGCAGTCATCGTAACTGCATTTCTATCAAACTCAATTCCCCTCCCGTCTCGCAAAATTTGGACGTGCTGCGAGTAGAGAAATCCCGAATTTCCTAAGTTAGGAACTGCCCGATCGAATGTAATTCGGAAATGGTTTTCCACGCAAGCGTAGCCGAGAATATTGAAAGTTTCTCCCTGGTTAAATTGTAATTTCTGAGTTTGTCCTAAAGTCGCAGAATCTCCGGGGTTGAGCTTTAACCAAGTCTTTTTGATCGCCCATAGTAACTGCATTCCAGGTGGCGATGCCGGCAACTGGGCGCGATCGAATATGAGAATTTTTGCGCCTTTGGTTACAAGTACGTGTTTTTCGTAAAAAAAGCCAGAGGTTCCTACCGGAGTAATTGGATTATTTAGTTGAACATTCAGGTGTCCGTCTTCTAACTCGTAGTCCCTAATTTGATAAGTTTTACCTGCTGGTATTTGCGCTTTTTGGAGGTCGTTAAGATTGCTCGTGGGCAGTGTTCCGGCTTTGAATGCGGTATCTCTGAGAGTAATTAACGTGAAAATTTGAGCTGGTGACTTAGAAGCAGGATTAACTTTGATGTTAATTGTTTGTTGGCCGATAACTTTGCCAGTCTTATCAGTTGCTCTCACCTGTACTGTGCGAGCTCCGGCGCTATCGAAGCCTTTTTCTAAACTGATGTTCCAAATGCCTGTCGCGGGATTTCTCGTCACATTCAGGGCATTTGAGCCTTCTGCTGCTGAAATTGCTGCCACTACATTTTTGTCAAAACTGCCCACTAAGACAGCGGCTCGATTAGCCTCAATTTCTTGTGGACCTAAGTAACTCAAAATAATGTTGTTGGTTGTCATTATATATCGCCCTACCTACTTAATTATTCAGCTAAAGCAAGGATAACTTCTGATTTTATCAAACACAATGACCAGAACCCGGAGAAAATAGCCCCTAGATTCAGTCTAGGGACGGTTAATGCCTTTTACACCATAAATTTTTAATTATTGGCGGGATTTGCGGCACCAATCTAACTTTAGGCGCACTATAACCACCTTAACCGAATATATGGCTGGTTGAGCGGATCTGTGGTGCAAGTTTTGCGGGCAGGAATTTAGTTCGACTAGGTGGTTTCCCCCATACCCTTGACCCCTCACTTGCTTGAGGAAGGACTTAGGAAAAAAACCCGGTTTCTACGAGAATATTGCCTATATAGCAATCCTCGCATCAGTTTCAATAACTTCCAGGCTCTGCCTGGGAACCGATGTAAGCGAGGCTCTGCCTCGCCCCAGACTATGGAGGCAGAGCCTCCGGATATGCGTTACCAGGAAGAGCCTGGTAACGAGCATAATCATTTAGGATTGTATAGCAAGGAGGCATCTAGGAAGAAACCGAATTTTTAGCCGTTTGGTGCGTCCAGAAATGTTAGTGCGATCGCCTAAACTTCGACTAAACTATGGTGACAAGAATATCTTGAGCGTGAGAGTCAACTTTCAGATTTTCTCCTTCATAAACCTGAATAATTTTGCCGGTACCGTCGATGACGAAAGTAACGCGCTTGGCATAATCGCCTTTCTCGACATCGTAAGCTTTGGTAATCTTGCCATCAACATCTGCTAATAGCTGGAAAGGCAAACCGTATTTTTCTGTGAACTTTTTGTGCGATTCCTCGTTGTCTCGGCTGACACCGAGAACTACTATATCTTTGCCCTTGTATTCTTCATGGGCTGCTTTGAAGCTTTGGGCTTGTCTTGTGCAGCCGGGGGTGTCATCTTTTGGGTAGAAATACAAGATTACGGTTTTACCGGTGAAGTCGGACAGGGAGACGGTGTTGCCGTGGGTGTCTTTGGCGGTAAATTGAGGAGCGGCACAGCCAATTGGTAAGGTCATAGTTTGGTTTCTCTTGTTTGGTTTTTATTGCAGTTCCTCAAGTTATTTTACTTGGTTGTGTGCTTTTCCAAGAGACCTTTGCTAAAAATCGCGTGAAGCGAAGCTATCGGGCTCTTAATCGCCCCCAACTCTATGACGTTAAGCTGTACTGCATTTAACTTGTACCTAAGACGCGAGGTAGGAATGCTTAATTACACGCATAGTTTCAATACTGAGATCTTGCACCATTGTCAATAATCCTTGTTTGAACAGGCAAGATGCCTGTTCCACAAGAAAATCTCCTCTGTGTGGAACAGGCATCTTGCCTGTTCAGCGAAAATAGTCCAAGATGTGAGAATAGACATCTGCTAAAAAGCAGATATCTAATTGAATGTTCGCGGGTTCTACACACCAACCGGTTGAGTAGCAGGGGGCATCATAGACGGATCGATCGCAATTCCTAAACCTTCTGCGACTTGGCTGCCGTAATTCGGATCGGCGCGGAAAAAATGGCAGAGTTGGCGCATCTGAATTTCCGGTTTTGCTGCACTCAAACTTTCCACAATGTTAGCGACAAGCCGCTGCTGTGCGTCGGGTTTCATCAAGCGATAGAGGTCTCCTGCTTGGGTGTAATCGTCATTTCCCTTACGGCGATCGTAGCGATCGACTTTGACATTTCCTAAGTCCCAAGCTGGCTCAGCATAGGTCGAGTTTTGCTTCGGGGCATCTTCGTGGCTGTTGGGTTCGTAGTTGGGCCCGCTACCACCGTTATTGCCCGGTGCCATTGCGCCATCCCGTTGATAGTGCATCACGGGACACTTTGGTTGGTTGACGGGCAGTTGCTGATAGTTTGCACCGAGACGGTAGCGTTGAGCATCTGGATAAGACATGATGCGAGATTGCAGCACTTTGTCTGGAGAGAAGCTAATACCTGGAACGACATTAGAAGGAGAAAATGCCGCCTGTTCCACCTCAGCAAAAAAGTTTTGTGGATTGCGGTTGAGTTCCAGGATTCCCACGTCAATTAAGGGAAACTCTGAATGCTTCCACACTTTTGTCAAGTCAAAGGGGTTTTCGCGATACTCTGCAGCCTGGGCCTCGGTCATTACTTGAATGCAAAACCGCCACTTGGGATAATTACCTTGGTCGATCGCCTCAAACAAGTCGCGAGTGGCATGATCGGGGTCTTCGCCTTTGATCCGCATCGCTTCTTCTGCGGTGAAATTGTCAATACCTTGCATGGTTTTGAAGTGGAATTTGCACCAAACCCGTTCTCCTCCAGCATTGATTAGGCTGAAGGTATGGCTGCCAAAACCGTCCATGTGGCGGTGGTTTTTCGGCGTACCGCGATCGGAAAACAGAATTGTCACCTGATGCAAAGCTTCTGGACTCAGGGACCAGAAATCCCACTTGGCGTCGGGATCTTTGAGATGCGTTTGGGGATGGCGCTTTTGGGTGTGAATCAAATCAGGGAATTTGATAGAATCGCGGATGAAGAAAACAGGCGTGTTGTTCCCTACTAAATCCCAGTTTCCTTCTTCGGTGTAGAACTTGATCGAAAAACCTCTGGGGTCACGTTCGGCATCCGCTGAACCTTGTTCGCCGCCTACGGTAGAGAAACGGAGGAGAATTTGAGTTTCTTTGCCAACTTCTGAGAATAGCTGAGCTTTGGTGTAGCGAGTAATGTCATTAGTGACAGTAAACGTGCCAAATGCAGCGGCTCCTTTTGCATGGACAACGCGCTCAGGAATGCGTTCCCGGTTGAAGTGAGCCAGTTTTTCCATCAGGTAAAAATCCTGCATGAGGATAGGCCCGCGTTCACCTGCTGTCAAGGAATTCTGGTTATCTACAACCGGAATTCCGCTAGCGGTTGTCAATGTTTTGTCTTCTGTCATAGTGGTAAATTGATTGTTCTATCCTAAGTATTCTATACCTTTCTGGGACCCTGGTGTTTCTGCAGCGGTAATTCTCAGATTGGCGATCGCGTGTTATATTATTGGTGTTCGATCCTATTGTTATAAAAATTTTGTAATAAAGGTAACAAATTTATGAAGCTAGATATTTTTGACTATGTGTATAATAAAGGTCTACCTGGTGAATGGCAAGTCGAAGAATGTCGATTAAGCCAAACAAATTTAATTGTAGGTAAAAATGCTAGTGGTAAATCAAGAATTTTGAGGGCAATACATACTCTATCAGAGTTACTATCAAATAGTAGGTCTATTCTTCCACAATCCAAAAGCTGTGAATGGCATTTGTTGTTTGATATCGATCGGTCGGAAGAAAAAACAGAATATATATTGAAAATAGAGAAAGGTCTTGTAATTAAAGAAAAATTAATTATAGGCAGTAAAAGCAATAAGCCACTTTTAGATAGGGATGAATCAGGCAAAGGTACTATCTTTGCTAAAGAACTTGACCGAGATATTCGGTTTCAAACTGACCAAACAGAACTCGCCGTCGTTAAGCGTAGAGACTCTATTCAGCATCCTTTTTTAGAGGATTTATATCAATGGTCTAGTTCCCTAAGATTTTATGAGTTTGGAACAGAACTAGGTAAGAATTTTATATGGGTTCCTCCCTTTCCCCGAAACCGAGAATTATCAAAAAATGAGATAAAGGTCAAAGATGCTAGGTCTGTTGTCGGTATATTTGTGCTGGGAGAAAAGGAATTTGGCGAGCCGTTTATAGAAGCAATTATCTCTGACATGAGTAAAATTGGTTATCAGTTATCAAAACTTGGAATAAAAGTGCCATCTTTGATCAATTCCGATATTTCCGCTGCTGATAGTTCAGAGGACTTACCACACTCTCTATACATTCAGGAAGCAGATTTAAATTCCGTTACAGAACAAGCCGAAATTTCACAAGGAATGTTTCGAGCTTTATCATTGTTTATTCAAATCAATTACTCTTTACTAGCAAGTAAGCCTAGTTGTATTGTGATTGATGATATTGGAGAAGGGTTAGATTATCAACGCTCTTCTTGTATAATTAAAATCATAATTGAGAAAGCTGAGACAGGATTAGTTCAACTTATTATGACTACCAATGATGAGTTTATTATGAATGGTGTTCCGATAGAATATTGGTCATTGATTGAACGAACTCCTGGGAGGGCAAAATTACATAATATTTATAATTCACGCGAGAAGATTGAGGAGTTTAAGTTTATTGGACTTAATAACTTTGATTTGTTCACCAGTGAGTTTCTGCTACAAAAAGAAGGTGAGGAAGAGGCTGCATAAATTATGACACCAAAGAAAATTGCTTGTTTTGTTGAAGGACAAACAGAACAGCTCTTTGTTGAAAGGTTATTTCAGGAAATTGCTGGTTATAAAAACATATCTATTGAAACTTGTAAATTTCAAGGTACTAAAGCTAATCGTATAATTCAACCACTTAAATTAAGTACCATAAAAAATGCTCCTTTTTTTGTCGTTTTATATGATTGTGGTAATGATGCTCATGTAGTTTCTGATATCAGAAAACAGCATCAGAGCTTAATCAAGAATGGTTATGAAAAAATTTTAGGGCTGAGAGATTTATACCCAATACCTTTAGGTAAAAAAGAAGAAATAGAAACAGGAATCAGAGGATTTTTGAAACCTTTGCAAAAAACAGGAGTGCCAATTTCTGTAATTTTAGCTGTCATGGAAATTGAAGCATGGTTTTTAGCAGAATGGAATTATTTGAGTAAAATAGATAATCGTTTAACCTGTGATTTTATCCTCCAGAAATGTGGTTTAGATATAAGAATTATCGATACTGAAAAAAGAGCACGTCCTAGTCAAGATTTAGATAAAATTTATCGGTTAGTAAGTAGAAATTATGCTAAAAGTGAAAAAACGTCGCAAGAGATTGTAAATAATCTTGATTATGAATTTTTGTATTTGCACTTGGTTAACAGTGTTAAGCAACTCAAAAGGTTTATTGATGAGATAGATAGTTTCTTGGTTTAGTAAATCAACCGCAAAACTTACTATATAATCGGTAACAATTAAAAATATACAACCTGTTCAGAGGTTCTCTCAATGACTTTTATCCCATCCGAAGCGTTTAAATCTATTAGTTATCCCAGCCGCACTGTCAAAAGAGCCGATCGCGCGGTCCGGTGCAGCCCTTTTCAATTACACTTCTTCCAGACCATCCGCGATAACAGTGTTTTCCTAAGTGCGATCGCCTCAAAGGCGGGTGTCGAAAGCGGCTACACCCGATCGCCCGTATCCGAACTCGCAGCCGAAAACTCCCTGCTGTGGCTGATCCAAGTCGGCGTTTTGCGGCGGGAAGTAGACGGACAAGGCATTACTGACAGTTTTCGCCTCACGCCCCTAGGCCGCCAACTCGTGGAAAAATGGGAACAGGAAGGACAGGGAGTGCCGGCGGCGTCATTGTGCGATCGCCTGGGAAATGCCGTTAGCCGCGGGTTGGGACTGTTCCTCTGAGGGGTTGTCACTGCCCCGAGTCCGACATTCCGACATTCCGACAGGGAATGAATTCCCTGTCTCATAGCGAAAGTCGGTTAAAACCGACTGCAAGTGTCAATTTAACTCGATGTTGAGTTTCGCATTGCACGTTAATCAACCTCCTCAGTCCTCTTGCAGAGGACTTGCGCTATGAGACAGGGATTTCAATCCCTGTCGGACTCGCCGTCAAACGAGTTAGACCCCGATCGCACCATAGCAGTTTTTGAAGATCCGGGCGATCGCATCCCTGTTCCAACCTTTGCCGAATGCTTCAATCTCACTGTCGGTGAAATGTTCAGTTGGCTAACGGAATAGCCCAAGGTCGATTTGCGATATCGCTTATGGTTTGACTGGAAGGATTTAACCGCAGAGGGCGCAGAGGGCGCAGAGTTCGAGAAGAGAGAGCTGTCTGCGGATTTGGTTCGATCTAATGTGCGGTCGATCGCCTATACTAGAATATCTGGTTGTCAGCTCTTCAAGGACGAGAGAGGACTTGCGGTCTTCACTACAAACTTAATTTATGATTATTTAACCGGACTTGATATCATCTCTCAAATAACCCCTAACTACTAACAACTAACTACATAAAAAGTTTGTCAAAAATGGAAGCTAAATCTTACAAAGACACCGTAAATCTGCCCAAAACTAAGTTTGATATGCGCGCCAACGCCGCCAAGCGCGAACCAGAATTGCAACAATTTTGGGCCGATCGAGAAATCTACGATCGCCTATCCGAGAATAACCCCGGCGACTTGTTCATCCTCCACGACGGCCCGCCCTACGCTAACGGACAACTTCACATCGGCCACGCCCTTAACAAAATCCTCAAAGACTTTATCAACCGCTACCAAATACTGCGCGGCAAAAAAGTTCGCTACGTGCCCGGTTGGGATTGTCACGGATTGCCGATCGAACTTAAAGTATTGCAGAACATGAAATCCGAGGAGCGACTCAATCTGACGCCGCTCGAACTCCGCCGCAAAGCCGCTGCCTTCGCCCAGCAAACAATGGAACAGCAGCGCGAATCCTTCCAGCGCTACGGCGTTTGGGGCGACTGGGAACACCCGTATTTGACCATGAAACCCGAATACGAAGCGGCTCAAATCGGCGTTTTCGGTCAAATGGTGCTCAAAGGCTACATCTACCGCGGCTTCAAACCTGTTCACTGGAGCCCGAGCTCGAAAACAGCCCTCGCCGAAGCGGAATTGGAATATCCTGAAGGCCACACGTCGCGCAGCATCTACGTCGGCTTTCACGTGAAAAAATTGTCAAAATCCCTGCAAACGAAGCTCAAGCGCTATATGCCGAGCCTCTGGGCGGCGATTTGGACGACTACTCCCTGGACAATTCCGGCAAACTTGGCGATCGCAGTTAATCCGGAACTGACTTATGCGGTGGTGGAACCGCCTGCAGATTCCCACATCGCACAACAATTTATGTTAGTGGCTGTCGATGCGGTCGATCGGCTGTCGGCAACTTTTAACACTGAATTAAAAATACTTGCCACCTTCAAAGGCAAAGAGTTAGAAGGCTGCATCTACAAACACCCGCTGTTCGATCGCGAAAGTCCAATTGTTGCCGGTGGTGACTACATTACCGCTGATTCCGGAACCGGATTGGTGCACACCGCACCGGGGCACGGACAAGAAGACTTTATCGTTGGAAAACGCTGCGGTTTGCCAGTTTTAACGCCCATAGATGAAAACGGAAATTTCACCGCAGAAGCCGGACAGTTTGCAGGTTTAAATGTCCTGGGCAATGGCAATGCCGCAGTGATTGATGCCCTTGCTGAGGCAAATTGTTTGATTAAAGAGGAAAGTTACGCTCACTCTTATCCTTACGATTGGCGCACGAAAAAGCCGACCATTTTTCGGGCGACGGAACAGTGGTTTGCCTCGGTTGAAGGGTTCCGAGATGAAGCCCTAAAAGCGATCGCGGATGTGAATTGGATTCCCGCCCAAGGGGAAAATCGGATTACTGCAATGGTGGGCGATCGATCGGATTGGTGCATCTCCCGCCAGCGGACTTGGGGCGTTCCCATTCCCGTATTCTACGACGAAGAAACCAACGAACCGCTGTTAAATGAAGACACGATCGCCCACGTGCAAGCCCTTTTTGCCGAGAAGGGTTCGGATGCTTGGTGGGAATTGTCGATCGATGAATTGCTGCCGGAATCTTACCGCAATAACGGTCGCACTTACCGCAAGGGAACCGACACGATGGATGTGTGGTTTGACTCGGGTTCTTCCTGGGCCGCTGTTGCCCGAGGTCGATCGGAATTAAACTATCCTGCTGATATCTATTTGGAAGGTTCAGACCAACACCGCGGCTGGTTTCAATCGAGCTTGCTTACGAGTGTAGCAACTAACGGCGTTGCTCCTTACAAAACAGTTTTGACTCACGGTTTTGTGCTAGATGAAAAAGGCCGGAAGCAAAGCAAATCTGAAGGTAATGTCGTCGATCCGGCAGCCGTAATTAAGGAATATGGAGCCGATGTTTTGCGGTTGTGGGTGTCTTCGGTAGACTACTCAGCAGACGTGCCTTTGGGGAAAAATATTCTCAAACAGCAGTCGGATGTTTACCGCAAAATTCGCAATACAGCTAAGTTTTTGCTGGGGAATTTGCACGACTTTGACCCGGCAAAAGATGCCGTTGCTTACGAGGAATTGCCGGAACTAGACCGCTATATGCTGCACAGAATGGGTGAAGTTTTTGCGGAAGTTCAAGATGCTTTTGACAGCTTCCAATTTTCCCGATTTTTCCAAACTGTGCAGAATTTATGCACGGTGGATTTGTCGAATTTTTACTTGGATATTGCTAAAGACAGACTTTACATCAGCGCGACAGATACCCACCGCCGCCGCAGTTGTCAGACGGTGATTGCAATTGCTGTGGAGAATTTAGCACGGGCGATCGCACCTGTTTTGTGTCACATGGCTGAGGATATTTGGCAGTACCTTCCCTATCCGACTCCTTACAAGTCAGTATTTGAAGCCGGCTGGGTGCAAGTTGATGCTTCGTGGCACAATCCAGAGTTGGCTGCGCGCTGGCAGTATTTGCGACAAGTGCGCGCCGAAGTTAACAAGGTTTTGGAAAAAGCCCGGATGGAAAAGGCGATCGGTTCTTCTTTGGAAGCTAAGGTTTTGCTTTATGTTCCCGATGTTGAGAAAAGGCAGCAATTGCAAGCTTTGAATCCCAGCAGCGAAGAATTGGTGGATTATGTGCGATCGCAAAATTCAGCCATACACTCAGCCGCAGAGGAGAAAGCAAAAGCAGCACAAGATCGACAGGAAGAACAAGCGGCAAATGTTGCCACAGTGTTGACAGAAAACACAATTTATGTTGAGGCGGAAACCGTTGCAGAAAAGGGATCTCGATCTTCTCAGATCGTACAGTATTCTGCCCCTGAATCGTCGGCTTCAGACGGGCAGCAAATCTTAGATCGAGTCGTCGAGTTTGTGGCTAATTTGCCTGAATACGCGGGTAACTTTTTCACAGAAAACCAAAAAGCGCTGGTAACACTTGGGCTGTTAGCCTCTGTGTTGATAACGGGCCGAGTAACGCTGGCGATTTTGGATACGATTAATCAGATTCCGGTGTTGGGAGGCTTATTGGAAGTCATCGGCATCTTATTTACAATCTGGTTTGTTTTCCGTCACTTGCTGTTGGCCGCCAACCGTAAAAAAATTGCACTACAAATTGATTTGTTGATAGCAGATGTGCTGGGCCAGACAACCGCGATCGTGCCTGCAGAAACAAGGGCCCTCGTCCTCGCACCGGCAGTAGAGACAGCGCTTGTGCTTGTAGAAACACAGGCGATCGCACAAACAGCCCCTGTACAAACGGCGCTTGTAGAAACACCCCAAATTGAGGAAGCAGAATTAATTGCGATCGAACCCAAGCCAGAAATTCCTGCTGAAATAGCTGCAGGGCACGAATCTACAATGACCGGCAACGGTGTAGACGAACTGCGCTATTTGTTCATTACTTCGCAAGTGGAACTGGTTGAATCGAATGCAGTCCTGCAAGAATTGCCGTACACTTATCAGTCTCCGGAGTTGGCGATTGGTGTAGTCAAAGCAGATGGGGAAAAGTGCGATCGCTGCTGGAATTACTCGACTCACGTCGGAGAGTCGATCGAACATCCGCTGATTTGCGAACGCTGCGTTTGTGCAGTAGACGGCAAATTCTAACCTAGGCTGTGTACCGCGCACCTTACATCTAACAGTCAACAGTCAACAGTCAACAGTCAACAGTCAACTTCGATGATGTCGAGTTCTTGGTAGAGTTGGCGGCTGTCCAGGCAGAATTGGGCGGCGGTGGTGGCGGCATCGGGTTGATGCGGGATGCGATGTTTGTAGATTTCGCCGAGGAGTTTGAGGGCATCGGCTTGGAGTCGGCGGCGGTTGAATTCCTGGAAAGTTTGCAGGGATTGGCGGGTGAGGGATTCGGCAAGGTTGAGGTTTTCTAGGGCAGGGATTTCTAGGTAGGCCCGGGCGATGTCTAGGGTTTCTTCAGCGAGATTGACGGTTTGCCCGAGGGCCGTGAAGTGGCCCAAACCCATCGCATAGGTGTTCTCGAATTGGGCGATGCGGATGGGTTGGGTGGGATCGCCGGCGGGGATGTGACGCAGGAAATCGCTACAGACGAGGCTGAGGGCGATGTAGTCGTAGGCGAGGTTTTTTCGATATTCACGATCGATATTTAGCTGTATTGCCTGTTCTAGGTGTTGTTCTGCTTGGGTGAGAAGGGAAATTGCGGCTGTGCGATCGGCGGTTTCGCGGGCGAGTTGGCGCTGGCTGTGGGCAATGTGTCTGAGTTGTCGGGCAAGGCTGTCAGTTTGGCCCAACTGCTGATAGATTTCTCGGCTTTGTTGGTGATGGGCGATCGCATCTTCATATTTCCCCCAATCTTTATAGATTATGCCCAATTGAGAGTAAGCATCGGCAATGTTTGGTCGATCGTCGAGTTGCTGACGCAGGGCTAAATCCTGTTGTGCTGCATCGAGTGCCTCTTCGTATTTACCCCACTGCCGATAGCAAACTGCCATCCAGTACCAAGAGTTAGCAACATCTTTTTCCTTGCCCAATTGCTGATAGAGTTCTCGGCTTTGTTGGTAATGGGCGATCGCTTCTTCATATTTCCCCCAATCTAGATAGATTCCTCCCAATTGATAGTAGGCTAGGGCAATTCTGGGTCGATCGTCGAGTTGCTGACGCAGGGCTAAATCCTGTTTTGCCGCATCGAGTGCCTGTTCGTATTTACCCCACTGCCGATAGCAATCTGCCATCGAGTACCAAGAGTTAGCAACATCTTTTTCCTTGCCCAACTGCTGATAGAGTTCTCGGCTTTGTTGGTAATGGGCGATCGCTTCTTCATATTTCCCCCAATCTTTATAGATTATGCCCAATAGAAAGTAGGCTAGGGCAATTCTGGGTCGATCGTCGAGTTGCTTACGCAGGGCTAAATCCTGTTGTGCGGCATTGAGTGCCTCTTCGTATTTACCCCACTGCCGATAGCAATCTGCCATCAAGTACCAAGAGTCAGCAACATCTTTTTCCTGGTTCAATTGCTGATAGAGTTCTCGGCTTTGTTGGTGATGGGCGATCGCTTCTTCATATTTCCCCCAATCTTGATAGATTCGTCCCAGTTGATAGTAGGCTAGGGCAATGTTATGTAGATCGGCGAGTTGCTGAAGCAGGGCTAAATGCTGTTGTGCGGCCTCGAGTGCCTGTTCGTATTTACCCCACTGCCGATAGCAATCTGCCATCCAAGACCAAGAGTTAGCAACATTTTTTTCCTGGCCCAACTGCTGATAGATTTCTCGGCTTTGTTGGTGATGGGCGATCGCTTCTTCATATTTACCCCAATCTTGATAGATTCCTCCCAATTGATAGTAGGCTAGGGCAATTATGGGTCGATCGTCGAGTTGCTGACGCAGGGATAGATCCTGTTTTGCCGCCTCGAGTGCCTGTTCGTATTTACCCCACTGCCGATAACAATCTGCCATCGAGTACCAAGAGTTAGCAACATCTTTTTCCTTGCCCAACTGCTGATAGATTTCTCGGCTTTGTTGGTAATGGGCGATCGCTTCTTCATATTTCCCCCAATCTTTATAGATTATGCCCAATAGAAAGTAGGCTAGGGCAATTCTGGGTCGATCGTCGAGTTGCTTACGCAGGGCTAAATCCTGTTGTGCGGCATTGAGTGCCTCTTCGTATTTACCCCACTGCCGATAGCAATCTGCCATCAAGTACCAAGAGTCAGCAACATCTTTTTCCTGGTTCAATTGCTGATAGAGTTCTCGGCTTTGTTGGTGATGGGCGATCGCTTCTTCATATTTCCCCCAATCTTGATAGATTCGTCCCAATTGATAGTAGGCTAGGGCAATATTATGTAGATCGGCGAGTTGCTGAAGCCGAGCTAAATGCTGTTGTGCTGCATCGAGTGCCTGTTCGTATTTACCCCACTGCCGATAGCAAAATGCCATCCAAGACCAAGAGTTAGTAACATTTTTTTCCTGGCCCAACTGCTGATAGATTTCTCGGCTTTGTTGGTAATGGGCGATCGCTTCTTCATATTTCCCCCAATCTTGATAGATTCCTCCCAATAGAAAGTAGGCAGCGGCAATTCTGGGTAGCTCGTCGAGTTGCTGACGCAGGGCTAAATCCTTTTTTGCCGCATCGAGTGCCTGTTCGTATTTACCCCACTGCCGATAGCAATCTGCCACCCAGTACCACTGGTTAGCAACATCTTTTTCCTTGCCCAATTGCTGATAGAGTTCTCGGCTTTGTTGGTGATGGGCGATCGCTTCTTCATATTTCCCCCAATCTAGATAGATTTGTCCCAATTGAAAGTAGGCAGCGGCAATGTTGGGTCGATCGTCGAGTTGCTGACGCAGGGCTAAATCCTGTTGTTGGGCATCAAGAGCTTGTTCGTATTTACCCCACTGTCGATAGCAAACTGCCATCCAAAACCAAGAGTTAGCAACATCTTTTTCCTTGCCCAACTGCCGATAGATTTCTCGGCTTTGTTGGTAATGGGCGAGCGCTTCTTCATATTTCCCCCAATCTAGATAGATTCGTCCCAATGCGTGGTAAGCATCGGCGATGTTGGCTCGATCGTCTAGTTGCTGACGCAGGGCTAAATCCTGTTGTTGTGAATCTATAGCCTGTTCATATTTCCCCCACTGCCGGTAGCATTCTGCTATCGAGTACCAAGAGTTAGCAACATAAGTTTCCTGATTCAATTCTTGTAAGAGTTCTCGGCTTTGTTGGTAATATAAAATCGCTGCTTCGTAGTTTCCCCAATCTTGATAACTTCTGCCAACACTATAAAAAATACTGGCCTGGGCTTGACAGTTGTTCGCTTGCTGAGACAACTCTATTGCTTTCTGAAGACACTCTAATGACTGCTGGTATTGCTGATGCGATCGATAACAAACTCCCCAGCTTTGCCACAAAAGGAATAAATCAGCAGCACGGGAAGATTGCAGCTTATCCAAACATTGCTGATAGTAATTCAAACTCCGATCGTAATCTTCTTTTTTCTCGCAGGCAAAGGCGATCGCCCATTCGACAAAACCCCCTAGATCGCAATCCCCTCGCTCTTCTAGAGTTTGTAACAGGGAAATTGCCCGATCGTACTTTTTCGATCGCAAATAAGACAATCCCGTCATAAATTCTAAGGCTTGTCGGCGATCCAAATCGCAGATTGCATCTTCCAAAGCGCGTTCCAATGCCAGAGTCATCTCTACTCCCAATTCGGAGACTAAATCCAGAATTGCTTCAAACAACGATGGCGTTAACTGTTGTACGATGCTCGTCACGCCTGCAATTAAACGTTCTCCCGCTTCGCCACAAACCACATAAAGCATCGCCACTCGCGCCTTATTTTGCTGCTCTTGAGACAGCCGCTCATCTGCTGCTGCTTGTTGCAACCTGTCTAAAACCTGTTGATTAAAGACCTCAATTCCCCGCAGCAACCGCAACAACTCCTGAGTTGGTTCATCTGCAAAATCATCCCCATCCAATCCCAAATAAGTCACTACCAGCTTCTCCACTTGCTGCCGACAGAATTTGGGCGTGACTTTGATTTCTGCCAATACCTGCCCCACAAACAGCAAATCCTGCCACAGCGAATCAGACTCCCGCGGGGCTGCCTCTGCCCGTGGATACCACACCAGCACTCGATTAGCGCCCGTTTCTTTCAGCCGAATCTCCTTCCCAGCAATATCCGGTTGATAGTCGGCTAAATTGCCAAACAACTGTTCCAACAACCGATTCACTCGTTGGCGATCCGCACTCAAATACCCCAACGCCAGCAAAATCGGCTCGTTCCACCGTGCCTGATAGCGATAGGTGTCGATCATTTTCAAAATCTCAGGAATCTCGTTGTCGGCAATGTACCGCGCCGCATAATATTCCTCAAAAGTCAGGTGCATAAACCCATACACCGCCGGAGCTCGTTCTACAAATAGCCCCGTCGTCTCCCGCACCTTCCGCAAAAACTGTCGCACCATTTCCAGTGCCTCCGGTTCCTCCACCCCCTGTAAATCCGCCATTTTGGGCGTTAACCAGGCTTCCACCTCTGCCTGCGTCACCAACCCCGAGGGCTTCTCCTCGTGCATCTGGAACGCCAGAGGAGCCAGCAGTGCCGTCACTTCCTCTTCCACCAGCGAAAGTTGCCTCTGCTGTACCCCATAGGAAATGTTACGCCCCAACTGCCAATCCTCAATCAGCGTCTTGGTTGCCAACTGATACAATTCCACCCGTCGCTGCGGCATTTGAGTGCCGTTGCGGTGAATCAGCGCCAAAATCGTCAGCAGCAGCGGATTGGTGGCAAATCGATTCACTCCCGGCTTGGTTTCGATCGCCTGTAAAATGCCCCGCGCTTCTCGTTGGGCCTCTCGTTCCTTCAAACTAACATCGGCTTCGGGACGTTGCGCCTCTTCGATGGCCCGACACCAGCGTTCCAGAAACAGCTTGATTTGGGCATTGCCCATCGGCGTAATCGTGAGCTCTCGAAACCGGCTGCCCAGGGAGGCTTCCTGATATCCGGCAATCCGGCTGGTGATGACAAACTTATTCTCGCCGTAGTCCTTCACCAATCGATCGATCTGCTGCACCACCTGCACGCGATTTGCGCGATCGAAAACCTCATCCAACCCATCCATCAGCACCAAACAATCCCCCGCCGCCATCTTCGCCAGCAACAAGTCGGCAACCGCATCGCCATTAGCGCGATCGCGATCGCACTCCCAGTGGCGATAAAACTGCTTCAGGTACTCCACCAAACTCAAACCCGGCTGCTGGGCAAGGCGTTCGGCAAAATCGGCAATCCGAAACAAAATCGGCAACCGAATCTCTCCTAAATCCTCATCCATGCCTCCGAGCACCCTCAAATTGGGCGACCCCTCCTCAACCCTGAGAGGAGAGGGGCTTTCCTCCCCAGAAGGCTGCGCGGTTGGCTCATCTGTAGCTTGAAGGCCGCGATAGGCGATCGCAAAATGTCGCGCCAGATAGCGCAGCAGCGTCGTTTTTCCGGCACCAGGCTCCCCTAAAATCGCACTGTAGGTGTGTTTCCGCAACGCTTCCGCGAGATCGACGATTTTAGTCACGCGCTGGCGACTGCTAGGTTCAGCACTCACAGCCAGCATCGGCTCATCTGTAAACTCGAAGTCTGGGAAATCCGGTTCTCCCAGTTTGTGAGGGCGACTCGGTTTGACTCGCCCTTCCCCCCTGGTAACTCGTTCTCGAAACGATTGACTCTGTTCCTCCACCCATTCTGCCTGAAGCGATACATAAATGCGATCGAGGAGAATATCCACCTGGCGGTTGACTTGCATCACCCCAGCCACTTTCAAATAAGAGTTTTCAGCAATCAGCCACTGCAGATACGGATACAGCAGCGGATTCGAGGGGGGGCGCGTCGCAAAATAGGCCACGTTCCCCCGCCAGTCCCAAAAATCCGCAGCCTGCTGGCGAAACTCATTGAGAAACGTCTCCCGACTCAGCCAAAACACCAGCACGATATTGCGATCGAAAATGCGTTCTCGCCCCAAATTCAACTGCTGCATTTCCTGTCGCAATCGGTGTCGGGGCAGGTACTCCAGCCCAAATGCCATCACTACCCTGCGCCCGGATGCCGCCTCGACCTCCAGACGGTGGAGGCAATCGAACAGCGAATCGTCACTGTAGTAGAGGGTGCGGAACTCAAACGGCTCATCCAACTCCTGCAACTGCGCTTTAAACTGTTCCACCACCGGATGATTCGGGGCGCTATCCGGCGCGATCGCAAATAAGCTGAGGCTGCGATCGCTCAACGCCACTGCATTGACCAGTTTCGTTAATTCTGCTCGATCGCCCGGTTCTAGTTCCTGCATCACCTACTCCTTGGCTTGCTGCCAGCGTTCCAAATCAACCCACAACATCGGATTCACATCAAACCAGCGCCCATATTTCTTGTCGTCGTACCCTAACACCAACTTGTAGTGCAGTAACTCATTACAAATGACTATTCTGCCGTGCTTTGGCGAGTCAAACACATTGCTGCTCAACTTGCCCGTGCGATGCACCGTCTCCAGTTCGGGAAAATGATAATCCTCGATCGTGTACATTCGATGTTCCTCTCGAACCGCTTCCTCAGCAATCGTGCGATCGATCCGACTCACCCTCCGACTCAATGCGACTTGGCAAGCCATCCGCGCCAACCGCACCAAATCCCGGAGCACGCCGCCACTTTTCTCGCACAGCAAATCCATCGCCTGGGGCTCAAACAAATTCGCGTAGGCATCTCCCAATGTTGCCAACCGTTTCTGAACCACTTCCATCAAAATATGCCGTCCCACCCGATCGGGATTTGTAGTCGGGCGAGCCATCTCATCGCACTTAAAAACGGCAATATTGGATAAATCTAGACATCTGGTAAAGCCCTCCATCGTTTGCCGAAAAGAAGGCGAATAACGCAAGTCGATCGGAATTGCATAACATATATGGCACTGAAGATCCGTCAACAACGAACTGGAAAACATATTTTGTGCGATCGAATATTCCTTTCGATCCAAGCCATCCACAATCACTAATAGCTTCGGTTTATCTCGTTGAGCTGCTGCTATAATCTCATTCACTTTATTGATAATTTCACCCAAAACGGGTTTCACTTCCAACGTCCGCGTCGTTTCACGCTGAAACCCCACTTTCAGCAGCATTCCCAAGTCTTGAAACAGCTTGGGTAACTGAAGTTCGCCCCCACCCGTAACTTTATCTTGGTAAGTTATTTTTTTGAGAGTTTCCAAAAGTTCCTTTTCTAATTTTTGGGGCAACTTCCAACCTACATCTTTCAGTCGCTGCACGACTTGCATCCCAATCAGTACAGGCACTTCCGCATGACCGATATTAAATTTATCCAGCGCCGTATCCGTATCCACCCAAACAACTGTGTAATCCTGTGTACACTTTTGTTCTAGCCGTCGCAACTCCGTCGTCTTACCGCCCCCGCGATGTCCTGCCACCAGATACTGAGATGGCTCATCGTCCGTTGCCAGCGAATTTACCAAATCATCCACCGGACTATCTTCCCGGCGGACGTAGAAGTCTTCTAACTCCTTATTAATTAACGGCTCATCAGGTCTGAATAGTTGACAAGCTGGTTTCCAAAATTTGATGTCACTCATTCGCCGCTTATTTAATTTTTTTTCTATTGCAGGTATTATACCAGTTAATTAGGGCATAGGGCATACCTCACCACGCGATCGAACCGCTATAATTAATCTGACAAATTTAACAATCTTGAACCTTGTAGGGTGCCTAATTTACTTTTCAGCATTTAGATTTGAGCGATCGCGCTGGCATATCCCAACTTTTCCTAGACCAAAAATGCGATCGGGCTGTACACCTCGCCAAGCCGGCCTCCGCTACTCCCTGCAAAATCCCCACGCTTGCGCAGACAGCAACCTCACGGGATTTATTAACATTTTAGAAGGCTGCCGCCCCAGCAAAATCGAGCATTTAGTCTTTGCTTCTTCGAGTTCCGTTTACGGTACTAACACCAAAGTTCAGTTTGCTGTTAGCGATAACGTCGATCGTGCTATTTCCCGTTACGCAGCCACCAAAAAAGCTAAGGAACTGATGGCTCATTCTTACAGCCATTTGTACAACTTGTCAATCACAGGATTGCGCTTTTTTACAGTAGACCTCTTGCATAAGTCTTTGCTTGATACAAAAACCGCGGATGTAAGGCAGATAAACACAGATTAACGCAGATAATTGAGGGAATTGAAAGCAATTTTTGCAAGAGGTATAGTCTAGGGCTCTTGGGGCCGGCCGGATATGGCTGATTTCAAGTTTGTAAATTTGTCGGTATCCTTTCCTACTAATTTGTGTTTATTTTTAGGCAAAACTCTCGCCTACGCACTAAAGTTAAGCTCGCTTATAAGAGGACGAGATAACTTGAATTGCCCAAACTATTTCTGATTAAAAAAACCGCAGACGATTTCACCAGGGTTGTTTTGTCCAAAGGTCAAAACAGTTCCATCTTTCTTAACTGTAGTGCGATCGCGGCAATTGTAGACTGCCAGAGGCTGTTTAACTCCATCCACACTAAGAATTACCCTGTATTCCCAATAGTTTTTCGCACTGCGCTTGATATCGACAATGCAAATCTCGCTTCCTTGATAATTGCGGCATACAGAGGCGTCAGCAGGAAGCGCCACCCAGAAAAAAGATATTAATAACAAAAAGTAGCAAATACATTTCATCATCTGCGATCGCCTTTTTCTCTACGCTACTCCGAACCCAGTCTGCGGGCGCTTGTAAGGTGGATGCAACCCCAACACAATATCATCCTCAGACACTCCCATCTTGATAAATTCCCCTGCAATATCCACTTCTGTCATATTGCGCTGAATCCAAATTTTGCCATCCTTGATATCCAAATGAATGAAACAGTTGTATATCCGCTTTAGTCCCTCCCAGCCAACATCGAGTAACTGATAGTGGTCGTGTTCCCAATCAAAAACAAGCTGGCACTCAACGTCTGGATTAGGCTTTTCTAGTCTTGCTTGTTGACTTAGCAATTTTCGGATACACTGGCGGTAACGCTCTACTCTTTCCATTCCAAAATTCCCTTCTTTTTACAGCATCGTGAAATAATTTTTTTGCAGCAATTTATGTAAAATACACCCTTTATATCTCTTATCTATTCTACTGCATAACCCGTATACTTCCGCATAAACGGCGGCTGAAATCCCCAAACAATATCCTCTTTGGAAACTCCGGCTATTACTAAATTTTCAGCAATATCATCCTCAGTGGCATTCCATTGAAGCCAAATTTTCCCACCCTTGATATCTATGTGAATGCTACAGTGATGCACCCGAGTCTGCTTGTCCCAGCCCACATAGAAGATTTGGTAATGATCTCGTTCTGTATCAAGAATTGTCTCGACTTTAATGTCTCCGCGAGCAGGTTTGCGCTTGCCGTACTCCAGTAACATTTGCTGCACAATTTGCCGATATTTGATTAAGTTTTCCATTGCCAATTTATATCATGTCCGATCGATTAACCATAATATCCCGGTCGGGGCGGGTTTTTGAGATGGTCAATTATTGGCAGGTATTGTTGGTGAACCCTCTCCTACAAAAATCGCCGTCGCTCGGCCGGACATGATATTACTTCCTATCTTACCTTTTTTGATAACCAACTGACACTATTTTTGCAAGCGACTTAGCAATGGGGGCGCCCTCAAGTCGCGACATCGTAAGATAGCTGAACGAGGCCAGAACTGTATGTCTGACATCCAGTTAACTGCAAAGCTGTAGTATTTATGGGATTAGCAAATAAAGGAATTCCCTCGCCCAAAATAATCGGCTGCACCGAGAGAATTAGCTCGTTGACCAAATTTTGATTCAGAAAATCGCGAATCAGCAGAGAACCTCCCACCAACCAAATATTTTTGCCGTCAAGCAAGCGCAACTCCTTGACAAAACTCTCTAAATGTGTTACAACTTCGACATCATAAGTTGCTTGAAAATTTAGATTTTTCGTAAAAACATAACTCTTTTTTTCCGGGTACGGATACTCGCCAAAAGTGAGAACTTGTTCGTAAGTTTTCCGACCCATGAGAACGGTATCGATGCTATCTAAGAATTTAGTATAACCGTAATTTTGGTCTGTAAACAGCCAGTCAATATCGCCATTCGCTCGGGCGATATAACCGTCCAAGCTAGATGCAATGAATAGTACAATTTTACGCATGGCAACACCGAGGTTTTGGGAATAATTGGGGCGAGTCGGACCCCAATCACCTTAATTTTAAATGATTTAGCGTCCTGGCGGTAGCTTGAGTTCGACACCCACCTTTTGACCGAGTTCGATCGCCGTATTGGCAAAATAAGTCATGCCGGCGATCGGAATTGCGATCGCAGTTACCGTCGCAACAATACCTTTTAACCTTTGCTTTAATCTGGTTTTATTCCATTGGTTTTCAGGTTTCTGGATTTCGGTTTCGATATCTTCAATATCGATAATTATCTCATCGCGGATATCTTCGGGAAACTGCTCAGCAGTTTGACGCATCGATGAAATCAGTTTCAAAAGTTCGGCGGTATGGGTGTTATTGTTTTGAGTGAAGCCTAGGGCTGTTTGTTTGGTGCTGTCTTTCACTTGGTTAGCGATGCTGCCGACTTGTGAACCTTGAAGGTTGTTGTTTTGGGAAGAATCTTGAGTCATGTTTGCTTCGGCTTTATTAAAAATTGGTCTACTAACTGCTAGTTTAGTGATATCTACAAGGTTGTCATAATATTTTCCCATTTCTCGATCGCCCATTTGGTATCTGCGCCGAAGTTCGATCGACTCATAGCCATCCAGCAACGGCCGCAAATCGAGTTTGAGTTTGAGTTTGCCGACGCGCACAGTATTCTCCCCCATCTCCTCCAACCCTAGCAAATCCTCGTAATCCAGCGGATCGGCCTCGGGATAACCCGGAACCGGCACCCATTGACTGATTTCCAGATTGGCAAAAGAATTGTGGATTTTGGTAAACGTATCGCGAATCATGCTGAGGAAAGAACGCCGCGTCGATTCCCGCCCGCTAACGGCAATAAAGATTTTCTCATCTACCGGGTCAGATTTGATCCGGGCGATGTTGTAAACCTCAGCGCCTTCGGTGTACTCCAGCATAACCCCCGTGCGCCAGTGGGTGCAGTTGTGGATTTTCTCGTGCATGAGGACGATGAAGCGCGAGAGGATGCTGTCGGGGAGGATGCGGTAGTGATATTGAAATTCCAGCGTTTCGCCTTCGAGTTCGGTGTTTTCCGGTTGTTCTTTGGGCAAGATGCCGGGGATGAGGAAAGTCGGCGCGGGACAACCGCTGACGGGGAAGCAGAGTTCAAATTCCTCCATCAAGCCGGTGAGGCAGTGGTAGCGGTGGCGGGGATATTTATTTGAGTCGAGGATGCGGCTGAGGTCGGCGTAGGTGAGAATGCCTTTGGTTTTGACTTTGAGTGCCTCGTCGCTGAGGAGGGCATAGATGCCTTCTGTCACCCAGTGGGGATTGAGGATGTTGGTGGATTGCAGGATGGGGTGTTCGCGGAAGTTGAGGACAATGCCCAGGTTGTGCAGCAGTCCGATCAGTTGGGTTTGGTCGGTTTCTTCAAAGATGTTTTCTGTGGCGCAGATGGTGGCGTATTCGCTGATGCTGATGATGTCTTTGTCGAGGTTTTCCAGGCGCTGCTTGACTTGGAACCAGCTTAGGGGCAAAAGATCGTAGACTTCTTTGAGTTCGGAGATTTCGGTGTGGATGGCGCTGCGGAGTTCCTCGATGCCGGTTCCGCTTTGGCAGGAGGTTTCGATAATCGCTTTGATGTTGGGATATTTGTCGCGCAAGGCTTTGCGGTTGAGATCCAAGGGTTGTTCGTCGCACTTGTTGCCGACGAGGATGACGGGGGAGGCGTCGCCGAAGCTTTCGATCAGTTTCAGCCAGTATTCGAGGCGGTTTTCGTCTTCGCTGGTGCGGCAGTTGCACACGAGGAGGTAGAGGCTGCGTTTGGTAAGGAAAAATTGGTGGGTGGCGTGGTAGATTTCTTGTCCGCCGAAGTCCCAGACGTTGAGTTTGACGGGTTTGGTGTTGACTGTAATTTGCCACTCTGTGATTTTGAGTCCGTCGGTTTGGGGCTCGTTGGGGTTGTATTTGTTGTGGATGAGGCGTTCGATCAGGCAGGTTTTGCCGACGCTGCCTTGCCCGACGAGGAGGACTTTGGCTTCGTTGAGGGGGAGAACTTCGCCGCTGCGGAGTTGGCGCAGGTAGTTGAAAATGGCGGCGGGGGTACCGGGTTCATCTTGGTTGCCGAGAACTTCTGGGGAAATGGGCAGGGGATTGCAGCGGAGGTCGAGTGTTTCAAGTTTTGGCAGTGTTTCTAAGCCTTCAGGAATCTTTTCAATCTGATTGTTCAAGAGGTTAAGCCATGTCAGATTCGACAGTTGCCCGAGCGCCTCTGGGATGGATGTAATCTGATTGTTCAAGAGGTAAAGCTCTGTCAGATTCGACAGTTTGCCGATGGCTTCTGGGATGGATGTAATCTGATTGTTCCAGAGGTAAAGCTCTGTCAGATTCGACAGTTTGCCGATGGCTTCTGGGATAGATGTAATCTGATTATTACTGAGGTAAAGCTCTGTCAGATTCGACAGTTTGCCGATGGCTTCTGGGATGGATGTAATCTGATTGTTACTGAGGTGGAGCTGTGTCAGATTTGACAGTTTGCCGATGGCTTCTGGGATGGATGTAATCTGATTGTTACTGAGGTCAAGCTCTGTCAGATTCGAGAGTTGGCCGAGCGCATCTGGGATGGCTGCAATCTGATTGTCCCAGAGGTAAAGCCCTGTCAGATTCGAGAGTTGGCCGAGCGCATCGGGAATTTCTGTTAAACCAATGCTGGTTAAATTTAAACTCTCTAATTGCTTCATTTCCAGTAGTAATTCTGGCATTGTTCCGAATGGATTGCCGCTGAGGTCGATCGATCGCAAATTTAAGAGAGATCGTATCTCCGGCGGCAATTCCTCCAACCCCAGCCCCGACAAATCCAGTTGGGTCAATTTTTCCTCTGCCGCCCGGTGAATTCGCCGCACTGCTTGCTCTCGCGTCATGCCCTTCGTCTCTCGGTAGGATTCATTTTATTGTGACAGGAATTTTTGGTTGGGTGGGGGGGAATTAGGACACGGCAGTGCCGTTTCCCTACAATTAATCTGGCGATGATTGTATCCGAGGGAGGGCGAGCATCGATTATTTTGGGGTAGGGAAACGGCATTGCCGTGTCCAGAGTGGCCCAGGCATCAAAACCTTCATAACCGGGTTTTTTCCCGTTTCTACGACTGCATGGCATCTTCTGGGCAAAAACCCGGTTTCTGAGCTACGCATCACAATCAAAGAAATCAGGACACGGCAGTGCCGTTTCCCTACAACTAATCTGGCGATGATTGTATCCGAGGGAGGGCGAACATCGATTTTTTTGGGGTAGGGAAACGGCATTGCCGTGTCCAGAGTGGCTGATGATTGTATCCGAGGGAGAGCGAACATCGATTATTTTGGGGTAGGGAAACGGCATTGCCGTGTCCAGAGTGGCTTACGCATCAAAACCTTCATAACCGGGTTTTTTCCCGTTTCTACTACTGCATGGCGTCTTCTAGGCAAAAACCCGGTTTCTGGCCACCCGCGAGGAATCTGGGGAGAAAAAAGGCTACACATTTTTTGTTTAGTAGATTTATGTTAAAGGGAGATGAATAATTCGGTCTTGGTATTCGTTATCAAACGAACCATCAACAATCACAATCAATTCCTCAATATTTTGCCCAATACTTAAATCCTGATTCAAAACGAAAATCCCTGGAATATGACCACCTTGAGCCAGATGATCTACCAAATGTACGGCCATTGACTTGCGAGTGTTTGTCACCAAAATAAAGTTATGCTCCTCACACCAAACCAAAATCTCCGGATCGAGAGTGCTTTTGGGGGGTGTACCAATTTCGCCCACTGCCCAAACTACTAAATCAGGGCGTTTTCGCCGAAGTAGTGTAGCATAAATGGGCGTAACATTCTCGTCCATTAAATATTTGAGCGCCATTTCTCAAGCACCCTGGATAACAGATTTTCTTTCCCGTTCAGCTTTCAATTTTCGCAATCTTTCTGTCGCCGGATGGGGATTTGCTACTTGGCTCTTTCGCTGCTGATGCGACCATTCCAACCAATCGTGCAAATATCTACTTACTGATTCTTGATTTTGTAAATAATACAAAATAGTCGTATAAACTTCTGCCAAAGTTAGAGATGGGTAGAGTTGCTGAATTTCTTCGGCGGTGCGTTCCCGATAAAGATACTCATACAGTACCGTCTCAATCCCGATGCGATGTCCTTTAATCCGAATATCATCCGGTGCTAAGAAATCAAAATACTCATTCAGTCCCATATCTAAAATCCCTCTTTTAGCTATATACTATTCTACTATTCGCTTTGATGAGAAACAATAATGCGATCGATTTCTTCGCGGTGGCGATCGTAATAACGCCAAGCATTCTCTAAATCGCGATCCGACAAACCTGGATAATTCCGAAGTAACTCAGTCTCATCAGCACCCTGTTGGTGAAGCGAAACCAGTGTCCAAACAGGAATGCGAGTGTTGCGAATCCGGGCATTTCCTCCACAGACTCCAGGCGTACTCTGAATCGCCCTAGCCGAGAGTTTTTCTTGAAACAGCAAATTCTCTTCAGGTGTCAGCGACTCAATCACTTGAATTAAGGAGTCAACCAACTGAATGTTCATAGCTGGTAATTTACAGAATATATAATAGTCCGATCGCAGAAACTATGATAGCAAAATACCCCAACACCAACCTCTCAAGCTGAGGGTACTTGCCAATCTGTGGCGGCAATTCCTCCAACCCCAACCCCGCCAAATCCAGTTGGGTCAATTTTTCCTCGGCTGCTTGGTCAATTCGCCGCACAGCTTCCTCTCGCGTCATGGCCTTTGTCTCTCGGTAAGATTCATTTTATTGTGACAGGAATTTTTGGTATTGAGGCGAGAAACCGGGTTTCTCTGAATTTTTTGGTTGGGTGACGATACATATCGAGAGAAACCCGGTTTCTGACATTAACGCATCGAGGCGAGAAACCGGGTTTCTCTGAATTTTTTGGTTGGGTGACGATACATATCGAGAGAAACCCGGTTTCTGAGATTCACGCATGGGACGAGAAACCGGGTTTCTACGAGGTTTTAGTTGGGTGACGATAAATACACAAAAAAACCGGGTTTCTCAGGTTTGTTTTACCAAGAGATGACAAAGAGTGCTACGCTGGGGATAGAAACTTATTTGTCTATGAACCAAATTAAACGTGTTGCCATAGTGGGAGGAACCCACGGAAACGAACTCACAGGAATTTACCTCGTGAAGAAATTCGATCGCGCGCCAGAGTTAATTGGGCGATCGACTTTTGAAACAATCGCCCTGCTAGCCAATCCCAAAGCTTGCGAAATCGGGAGACGCTACCTCGATATCGACCTCAACCGCTGCTTTCGACAGCAAGATTTAGAAAATCCCCATCTCTCCAGCTATGAAGCGCAGCGGGCGAAAGAAATTTACGGCATTTTGAACTCAAAAAACAGTCATCAGCCCAACGTAATTATCGATTTGCACAGCACCACATCCAACATGGGGCTAACATTTATTCTCGCCAGCCATCACCCATTTAACCTGCAACTAGCAGCTTATTTAACCTCTGTCTATCCCCACCTCAAGCTACTCGCCTCTACAAGCGAGAATCCTGATAGTCCTGTGCTGCGATCGCTTTCCGAATTAGGCGGTACCCTCGAAGTTGGTGCAGTGCCGCAAGGCGTATTAGATGCCTCTTTATTTCAGCAAACTGAGCAAGTTTTAGGCACAATATTAGACGGTGTAGAAGCCTACAATCAAGGCACAATGCCTGCCGCAAAGAATCCCCTGACTATTTATCACACTATGGAGGCTATAGACTATCCCAGAAACGAGAAGAAAGAAATTGAGGCAATGATTCATCCTCATCTACAATCCAGAGATTATCAAGCCCTGAATCCCGGGGATCCGATGTTTTTGACCTTTGATGGTGAGTCGGTCTTGTATGAAGGTAAATCGACAGTGTATCCAATTTTTATTAACGAGGCCGCTTACTACGAAAAAGGAATTGCCATGTGTTTTACCCAAAAGCAATTAGTCATTAGTTATTAGTTATTAGTCATTAGTTATTAGTTATTAGTTATTTCTTGAGAGGGTTCGGGTGACAAAAACTCTTCTTCAGAAGGCGCACTAACAGAACGAAAGTGCTTCCATACTTCCAAACTGAGAATACAGGCAATCAGCCACACTAAACCCGCCGTATAACCGGCAATAACATCGGTAGGCCAGTGAACCCCTAGATAAAGCCTGCTCAAACCAATAGCAGCAACTAATACAACAGTCAAGCTGTAAATCCACCAGCGCTGCTTGGGAAAGCGCGAGCCCAAGAAATATCCTAACAAACCGTAAATAACCATTGAAATCATCGCGTGTCCGCTAGGAAAACTGTAAAAGCGAACGTCAACAACCCGCTCCCAAAGTTGAGGTCGAGCGCGGGCAAAAAGTTTTTTTAACAGTAGGTTTAAACCGACCGCCCCGGCGCCGGTAACTGCAATAGTTGTGGCTTCGGAGTTATGTTTGCGCACCCACAAGATAATACCCAAACTCACGCTCAGCGCTAGCAGCAAATTTGGCTCCCCCAAAAATGTAAAGGCGAGCATGATGCGATCGCGCAGCGGAGTGTGAAGGCTCCTAAGATATAGTAAAATAGATTTATCGAAAGCGTAGGTTTCCTTTTCCAAAACCTCTTCCGCAAGGGTGGCAAATACCCACATCGCCAAAGCAGCAACACCAAGCCCGGCCAGGCGAATCATCGAAATGAGCGATCGAATTTTAGAACGCATTTTTTAAGTAATTTAAAGTTTTAAAAGTTTCAACAGACAATAATACAACAACTATCGGAAACGAAAACGCCTTACCGATCGTCTAGATTCTTGAGCAACTCTATTCTGAATCATTAATTGATTTTTCACTAGCCACCTCAGCTTTTACCTCCCATCGGCGAATGACTATACTATCAAAAAAATACATTTCTGCAATTTTGTTGACCGTGGGGTTGACAAGTCTTTCTAGCTGTGGTAAGAACAGCGGAGTAAGTGCCCCGATCGCCGAAGCCCACACGATCGCCCAGCGTCTCGTTTCGACCGCAGTCGCCCAAAAGCCGAACAACCCGCAATTCGGCAAGCCGATCGACTGTACCCTAGGCAAAGACTGTTTTGTATTGCTGTATTTCGATCGAGAACCCGGCCCCACCGCCGTAGATTTTGGCTGCGGGCGCCAAACCTACGACGGCCACGACGGCACAGACTTTGCCATTCCCGACGCCAAAGCAATGGCAAAAGGAGTTCCAGTGATTGCCTCCGCAGCAGGCAAAGTTTTGCGAGTACGAGATGGTGTAGTCGATCGGCGTTTACAAAACGATACCGACAAAGCCAGCATCGCAGGCACAGAATGCGGCAACGGCATGGTAATCGACCACGGCGCAGGCTGGGAAGCCCAATACTGCCACCTCCGCAAAGGCAGCGTTGCCGTCAAACCGGGTACGCAGGTACAAAAAGGCACTGTTTTGGGCATGGTGGGGAACTCTGGGAATGCATCTTTCCCCCACGTACACGTAACTTTTCGCTATCAAGGCAAACCCGTAGATCCGTTTGTGGGCCCCGACGCCAAGTTAGGCTGCAACATCGCCCGCAATCCAATTTGGGACAAGCCGATGGACTATATTTCCACAGGTTTAATTCGGGCCGGTTTTGCCAATAAGCCACCCGATATGAACGCTGTCTGGGAAGGACAATTTGCAGAGACTACACTCCCTGCAAACAGTCCAGCTTTGTTGTTTTGGGTGCAAAGTTACGGAGTGCTCAAGGGCGATCGCGAACAATACAAATTATTTGCACCCAACGGCACAACCATCGCTGACGGGACCAATGAAATTAAAGCCCCCAGCCGCACTTGGTTGGGTTATGTCGGCAAAAGAAACAGTACAAATTCTCCTCTGACTCCCGGAGTTTGGCGGGCCGAATATCGGTTGACGCGGGGCGATCGAGTTTTGACCCAAGTCAAGCGAGAAGTTGAGTTGCGTTAGTCACGCGGGCCGTTGTGAGTTTTCAGAATAACAGGATTTTCATCATCTCAGTTGACTGTTAAATCTTTTATGAAATCTTTAGGAGTAAACAACAAGCCCCCGAATTCATCTGTGGGCTCAATTGCATCATCTAAAATTTAAAATCTCCCATCTCAAATCGAATGATTATCCATATATTCGCTAGCGTTTGCAGTCGGAAAAACTACAGCTTCTTGGTTAAGTAAAAAAGGAATAGCGAGTAATCCGCAGCCGCGTGGCAAAAAAGTATTCAATCAAAGGACGGGCTTTGTACAACTCCCTATTGTAAGTTCGCACCCTCTTGCGGTTGTGGCGAGGCCCAATCATATCATGTGCGGTCGATCGCCCGAAATCAGGTAGGGGCGGGTTCACCAACAAGATCTACCAATAATTGACAATCTCAAAAACCCGCCCAACCGGGATATTATGGTCAATCGACCGCACATGATATCAAGGCGGTTTTACCCTCGGCATTGAGGCGGTCAATCACGCGATCGGAAGCATCGGAGCCCTTGTCAGCAAGCAACGTATCCGCCACCAGGTGGGGATCTTATTTGCTCCCCTCCTTAGTGACTCAAGAGCGGGAACGCTCGTCCCGGCAATAGGTCTTTGATGCGTTCCCACTGGTCATCGCCCAGCGCATAACGTCGCGTCATCGTTCCTAGATTGGTTTCCTTCTGGGATGGCTTCCCCTAGCTTATCTAATTGATGACACGCTGTAGTCTAAGGCAAATTCTCCCAAGCTTGAGCCACAATGTCGCTCAGCCAAAGCCTCTGAGCAAAATCGAGCAAATTGTCGTCGGCGAGTACCTCAGCCTTCAACTCATCCAAAGACTGAGATCGCGATCGAGCTATTTGAATCACACCCGCGATCGCCGATGCCACCAATTCTTCATTCAGCGGCTGCTGTCGCAAAGCAATCATTTCTTGAGGGTTCGTAGGAATGGGATAATTCATAGGAGTGCATACCGAAGAAAGTAAATATTCAGCCGCTGTGGGGCTTCCGGCGAATCAGCTAAAAATTTGAGAACACTGTAAACTTATTTAAAACTAAATAAGTATTCGGGAGTATAACTTAGTTTGCTCCCTTGTCAACTCCCCCATCTTTATTCATTTATTCAGAATTAAGAGTCTAATTATGCAAGAAATTCTTTATCTAGAAGTTCCCACACCAGATACAGCAGCCGTCTGCACTTGGTTGCAGCACGAATTCGATCCCGGAATAGGAGAAAAAATTATTACTCCTGACGGTTTTCGCCTGCTTTCACCAGCCACAACAGCCGAGGTTCTCAAGTCTGGAACTCAAAATGGCAATCCAAAACCCGCCTTCGCTGACACCAATTCAGGAAACCAAAATTGGCGATCGACAGAACTTTCCACCTTTGTCTGGTCACTGCAGCGCACAACTTATTTAAAAGTCTTTCGTCTAGAAGACGCGCCCGCTGGAGAAAGAAAGTTCCTGGAAGCTCTGAATCTTGCAGTGAGAAACAAGTTTCCCAATCGCTACCCGGAACCCCCTGTTATAGACCTTTCCAAACAGTCAATTTTTGAGGCTCTTGCCCCCTATTACCCCCTCACCGTCAAATACTTCAAAAAAATGCCCAAAGGCGAATACGACCTGCTGCGCGTCTACTGGTGGGAGCAGCGCTGGCGCGAAGGCACCCGCAATCCCCAACAGCCAAAACAAGTAGTGTTTGTCCACGGAGGAGGAAGTTCGGCAACGGATTCTGTAAGGGAGGTAACGGAGGTCAGGAAGACCGAAGTTGGCACAGGGGAGAAGGCATCCGGCACAATTCCAGTGTCTGATTCTGGCAATACTTTTTATGACTTAATTTATATTGGCGGGGCCTTGGGAGTGATTCACGCCGCAGTGATGGCGAGATTGGGCTACCGAGTGCTGCTAGTGGAACGAATGCCTTTCGGGCGGATGAATCGCGAGTGGAATATTTCGCGGGACGAAATTCAAAGCTTAATTGATTTAGGTTTATTTACTGCTGCAGAAATCGAAACTTTGATAGCCCGAGAATACAAAGATGGCTACAACAAGTTTTTTGATGCTAACAATCCGCCCGTTGCTAAAGCGCCTGTTCTGCACACGCCGAAGGTGCTAAATGTAGCTTTGGACGGCGAGAAACTGCTGTATTTGGCGGGAGTTAAGCTAACAGAAGCGGGCGGGGAAATCTGGGACGAAACTGAGTTTGTCAGAGCCGATGTTGAAGCGGAAAAAGTAGTAGTTCAGGGTCGCCACTTGCCGACAAAAGCCGATCGCACTGCATTAGGACGGCTGCTGGTGGATGCAATGGGTTCGGCTTCTCCCATCGCTTGGCAATTGAACGAAGGGCGGACTTTTGACAGCGTTTGTCCGACAGTGGGAGCAGTCATCGACGGAGGATTTGAGCCGGGAGTGTGGGATTCCGATTACGGGGATGTGCTCTACACTCACGGGGATATTTCTCGGGGCCGCCAGCTCATTTGGGAGTTATTTCCCGGCGCCGGCACAGAACTGACAGTTTATCTATTTCATTACCACCAAGTACATCCCGACAATCCCGGTTCTTTGCTGGAAATGTACGAGGATTTTTTCGCAATTTTGCCGGAGTACCGGCGCTGCGATGTCGATAAATTGGTGTGGAAAAAACCGACCTTTGGTTATATTCCCGGGCATTTTAGCGCCAACAGCAGCGATCGAGCCGTGGCGATCGATCGCCTAATCTCGATCGGCGACGCAGCATCCCTGCAATCTCCCCTCGTTTTCACCGGCTTCGGCTCCCTCGTCCGCAATCTTTTCCGCTTAACAGATCTTTTGGATACAGCTTTAAAGCACAATTTGTTGACGGCAAATCACTTAAACAAAATTCGTGCCTACCAGAGCAATGTTTCAGTAACTTGGCTGTTTTCTAAAGGCATGATGGTTCCAACGGGTCGTAGTTTGCCACCCCAAAGGATTAATTCAATTCTCAATACCTTTTTCGGTATTTTGGCAGCCCAAAAACTCGCCGTAGCCGAAACTTTTATTAAAGACAGAACCGACTGGCTAACTTTCAATCGACTGGCCCTCGAAGCAGCCGGAAAAAACCCTTCTCTCCTGGTGTGGATTTTAGATTTTGTCACCTTGGGGGATATTGGGCGCTGGCTGGGGAGTTACTTGAATTTTACTCTGCTGGCTTTGGCTAGTTGGCTGTTCGGATGGCTTCCCAGCTTCGCCCGCAGCGTACAGCCTTGGTTGGAGCCCCGGTATCCGGCTGTTTGGCTGTGGCTGTTGACTAGCTGTTATGCTCTCACCTACGGTATGGGAAAAGGGAAAAAATTGTTTTGAGTTTTGAGTTACCCCTCTTCTGTCACTTTCCGGATTAAAGAAGTAAAAAGTAAGCCCAGATTAAGCAGAAGAATCAAAGGGTTGGCAGTGATTCATTGCATCAATATCAATACTTAAATTCCAGCAATAAACTGGCATAAAATTCAGTTTGTAAAGTAGGAAAAAAGCCTAGTCAGAAAGGAGCTTATATTGAGACAGCAGGAAACCATAAATTACACATTAATGAGAGCCAAAAGTTTGTAAAACTTGAAACCAAGGGGGGTAATAAATTACGTTTGGATGACAGGATGCGCAATATTACTTTGAGTTCTACGGGTAATATTGATATCAATGCCCAGGGCATCGTTACTATCACAGGTAGCTTGATTAAACTCAACTAAAAATTAAGGAATTTTTGTATGAGTAGACCAGCAGCTAGAATTACAGATGCCGTAGCCCATCCCCTCCCACCTGTATTAACGGGAGGGCCTGGTAGCCCTAATGTATTGATAGGCAATTTACCCGCCTAGCGGGGGATTCCTTTAGCCTCAGCAGGTGCAATAGAATCGGCAAAAGCAGTTAGCGAGACAGGGATTAAAGCAGCCGAAGCTGCCACCCTAGCTGCCGCAGCAACCCCAGGATTGCCAGCAGCTAAAATGGCTGAAGAAACAACGAAAGCAACGGCTGCAGCAACCATGAGCAGTACGATTGTTAGTAGGGCTGGTGGGGCAGATATCCATAATTGCGCTACACTTTTGCCACTTCCCCACATAGCCGCTTAGTTGTAATCGGTAGTAGTCTTACAATTTTGATTGATCCGCTTCCCGCCAGTCGCTTAAGATATACAATTGTGGAAGCACTTGAACCACCGAATAAAATATTAGCGGGCTGTGCTACCGTATTAATTGGTAGTTAACCCTAGTCCTAAAAATAGCAACAGGACTTACTAGCAACCCTGAAATAGGGTGTAGCGCGTAAATCTCGGGTTCCAAAGCGACGATTTTTAAGAGAAACCGGGTTGGTGAGCGTAAGTCCCGCATCGAATCTCAAATCAGAAATTAACAATCTGCAATAATTGCTGGCAGTGCCGGGAGGAGTTAGGTGATGAACGATCGAGTATTAGCCAAAAAGAAAACCTCAGCGACGCCACCTGTGGCTACTCAAGCAAGTTCGCCCCTACTTCACCAACGCCCGTTGACGGATGAGTTATCAGAATCTGTTGGCAGCAATTCAAATATATCGAAGGAATTAGCAGGGATTAAACCAAAAACAACTCGTCGTGGCTTGAATTGGCAAAATATCTCTGTAGAAGCGCCCTCCCGGGGTAATGGGATGTCTTTACCAGGTGGGATTCAAAGCCAACAGAAAGAACCAGGGGGAGTAATTGGCGAAAAGGTTTCAGCAGATTCAGCACAAAAAAGCGCTCTGGAATCAAGCAATTCAACGATATCCACCGAAAAGCCAGCACAAAAGCCATTAATCGCCCGTACTCCGTTTAATGGGCGAAATATTCCAGTAGAAGCGCCTGCTAGTTCGTCGGCTTCTAGCACTTACCCAGGAGGAATTCAGCGTCTTGAAACTTCTGAAGTGAAGGAACAAGAAAAATCAACTCAATCTCTCCAGATGCAGCCTCTTGAGGAAATTCAGGCTAAGTCTAGTTCCGGCGAACCACAAGAAAAAGAAGAGCAAAACCAGGAATCAGTTCAAACAAAACTAACCGTTGGCGCACCGGGGGATAAACACGAACAAGAAGCTGACAGCATGGCGGCGAAAGTCATGGCTATGCCAGACTCGGCCTTACAGCAGCCAATTCAACGTCAAACCGGGGAAGACACAGAAGCAGTCCAAATGCAACCCGAGGAGGAAATTCAGGCTAAGTCTAATTCCGGCGAACCACAAGAAAAAGAAGAGCAAAACCAGGAATTAGTTCAAACCAAACTAACCGTTGGCGCACCGGGGGATAAATACGAACAAGAAGCTGACAGCATGGCGGCGAAAGTCATGACCATGCCAGACTCGGCCGTACAGCAGCCAATTCAACGTCAAACCGGGGAAGAAACAGAAGCAGTCCAAATGCAACCTCTGGTAAATTCCATCACTCCACTGGTGCAGCGCGAGTCAGGGAAGGAAGAAGAAGTCCAGATGAAGTCAGGGGCGAAACAAGCATCTGATGGGAGTTCTGTAGCTTCTGGCAGCGTAGAAAACCGACTCGCGGGTTCTAAGGGTGGGGGTAGTCCTTTACCCAATGATGTACGTAGTTTCATGGAAGCGCGCTTTGGGGCAGATTTTAGCAACATCAAAGTGCATACCGACTCGAATGCGGTGCAGATGAATAAGGAGTTAGGGGCGCAAGCATTCGCTCATGGTAGCGATATTTACTACGGTGCGGGGAAGTCTCCGGGGAAGAATGAATTGACGGCGCATGAATTGACGCATACAATTCAGCAGGGTGCAGCAGGGCGGATGAATAAAGAAGTGCGGCGATCGCCAAACCAGCAGTTCGAGGAGAAAGAACAACTTCAAGCCAAGAACCTACCCGATCGTACCCTTAAAGATTCCCTGAATAAGGAACTGCGCCTGCAACAACAACAGCACAAGGAAGAGGAAGGCGAACCGCTTCAGGCTAAAGAAATTCCCGCTCAGACTCCCGAAGTTTCCTTAAAAAAGGAACTGCGCTTACAACCGCTGGAGGAGCAAAAGGAAGGCGAACCGCTTCAAGCTAAAGAAATTCCCGCTCAGACTCCCGAAGTTTCCTTAAAAAAGGAACTGCGCTTACAGCAACAACAGCAGAAGGAAGAAGAAGGCGAACCGCTTCAGGCTAAAGAAATTCCAGGTCAGATTCCCGAAGTTTCCTCAAATAAAGAACTGCGCTTGCAACCGCTCCAGGAGCAAGAAGAAACCAAACCACTTCAAGCTAAGGAACTGCCTGGTGACAACCCCGAAGTTTCCCTCAATAAAGAACTGCGACGGCAGCCAGAAGAAACCCCCGATGGGATGATTCAAGCAAAAACACTAGAATCCGGCTTCACGCCAAGTGGCCTATCCATTCAGCGTGGGATTGGGGATTTGGTTTCAAATGGGTGGAACAAAACAAAGGACTTCGTCGGCGCAGGACTCGGAAAAGGGCGTGAGTTATTAACAGGCGGTCTTGATTGGGTAAAAAACAACATTATCCGGCCTCTGACGAGTTTGGCATCAAGCGGGTGGAACGCAGTAAAAGGCTTCGGCAGTCAGATTGGAAACGCATTTCAACAAGCCAATCCTACTATCTGGGATGTTTTCCAACCGGAGCATCTGATGTTCCGTATGGCAAGCAATCAAAGAAAACAACTGTTTGCACAAGCCATACAAGCAGAACGAAGCCAACAGGCTCAAGCTGGTGCCGGAATTCAGTCTTCGGGTCCAGCACCCGTAACAGAACCTAGTCAATTACAACGGTTGAACGGACTGGCGGAAACCGTAGAATCCGGCGCGGGTAAGGTCTTTGATATCAAGAAAGAACTACTTGAAGGTGCTGTTCTGGGTGATTTCAAGGAAAACCCATCTATATGGAACACGATTGGACAGGTTGCCATAGGTTTTGTTCCCTATGCTGGGCAGGCTGCTGACATACGAGACATCGTTGCCAATGTCAAGAAACTCCATGAGGGAGGATACAAAGACCCTGACGCTTGGATTAATCTCGGTCTAACAGCTATTGGTATCATCCCAGGTTTTGGGGATGCCATCAAAGCGGCTGGCAAAGGTTCAAAAGGAGTTATCCGTGAAGCTCTTAGCGGTGTCCTGAAGAATGCAGATAACATCTTGCATCCTGTTTTAAGCAAAGCCAAAGGGATGCTCAAGGGTGCGCGTCGCTACGGTAAGCAATTCCTTGAATGGGCATCTGGACATAGAGCAAAGTTACTGCAAGGCGTGAAGGGATTTGGCCAAAAAACTGTCAATTTTGCCAAAGCAGCCGATCAACGAGCGCGAGGACTGGTTACGGCACTGAAAGCACGGATTGGCGGATTTGTCAATGGTGCCATGCAAAGAGCGCGTGACGTTACCAACCAAGCACAAGGCTTATTAGGTAAAGTAATGGGGCCATTCATGGGGATGGCGACAAAGGCGTTTGATGGGGTCAAAAGTCGCGTTTCGCAAGCAGTCAACATGGTTAAAACGGAGGCGCAGCGCGGGAAAGATATAGCCTTGAAGGTTGGTCGCAAAGTCGTTGAGGTGACGCAAAAAGCGACAACTCTCCTGAAAGACTTTACTCAAAGCGCTATTCAAAAAGGGCGACAGGTACTTCAAACCGCTAAGCAATGGAGCAGTCAACAGATAAAGACAGCTACTGAGTTAGGGAGTAGATGGGCCACACAAGCTCGCAAGCGAGTCGCAGATCTGGTTCGCAATGGCGTGAAGTTGGCGAAAGAAAAAGCCATTCCTTTCATCAAGCAGAAAATAGGAGGTGTCAAACACCGAATCAAGAACTTCTTGCAAGACAAATGGAATCGCCTGAAAGAGAAACTTGGAATTAACAAACCTGGAAAAGCAGGAAAAGAAGGGGCTGAACGCCGTGCAAAAGGGACAAGCGATCCTGTCTCGAACAAGCCAGAGAAATTTAGCTCTGACGAAGCTGCTGCTTTGTTGAATAAGGCAGAGAAACTTAGCCCCGAAGAAGCTGCCGCTTTCTTAGGCAAGGTGGACAAGCTTAACCCTGCTGAAGCTGCTACTTTGTTGAATAAGATAGACAACATGACGCCTGATTTAGTCACTACCTTCTTAAACAAAGTAGATAGGCTCAACCCTCAGGATGCTATGAATTTGTTGAGAAAAGCCGAGGGGCTTCCCTCTGATGAAGTTGCTAGGCTAGTAAATAAAGTTCCTCAAAATAATGGGTGGGTTTTACCTAAGGAAGGTGGTGGTGCCCGCATCGGAAATAGGCTTTATACTGAGCATGCCCTTGAAAGGATGGCTCCCCGAACTCCCCAGGTAATGGCTGAGATAGAAGCTAGAGCTTTAAAGAGAGCTGAAGCTAAGGGGCTACAAGTAGGTACACCAGAATTCGGGGCTTGGTGGCAGAAAAATGGACCTGATCCACGAGGTATCCCTCCATCAGTTGTTGAAGCTGAAATTACTAATCCTGGTAGTACAAGTATCAAAGTAATCACTAATAATTATGGAGTTGTTGTGACAGTTATACCAAGCAAATAGAAATATGCAAACTAGCGATATGGATTTTGATTTAAGCAGTCTTCTGGTTGTTTTTGATGAATTGCTACCTCTGACAGATGAAGATCAAAAAATCTACTGGTTCAAATTTACTCGCCAGGATAGTATTACTATTACCTTAGCCTTCTCAGTATACGAAGGAGATGTCAATGTCATTGTGCGATGCAATCCAAAAGTTGCTTGTGCATCCATCAGGATTACACAATGCACGGCTGTGCGTGTTCTCGAAATCGAAAAAAAATCTTTAGAAGTTATTAGCGGAAACGCAGATTCCCTCTCAAAGCGTTGTTTTATCTCCTTATTAGGAGACACTATTGTTGAATTTGAAGATAATAGTCGTGCCAAAAAATAACCTGATTGAGAAAACACCTAAAATTCGCAGCCGTCTTTTAATGCTCCCTAGTGCGATCGCCCGATCGCACCTCACTCGCCTAATCCTAATTGCCCTAGAACTTCAACACCAGGGTGGTGAAGACGCAATTCGCCCAGAAAACCGTTAATTTTGCTAAAGCAGCGGGTCAACGAGCGAGAGGATTGGTTACGGCACTTCATTCACGGATTGGCGGATTTGTCAATGGTGCCATGCAAAGAGCGCGTAACGTTGCCAACCAAGGACGAGGCTTATTAGGTAAAGTAATGGGGCCATTCATGGGGATGGCGACAAAGGCGTTTGATGCCGTCCAAAGTCGCGTTTCGCAAGCAGTCAACATGGTTAAAACTGCGGCGCAGCGCGGTAAAGATGTAGCGCTTAAGGTTGGTAGCAAAATTGCTGATACCACGCGGAAGGCAGGGAATCTTCTCAAAGACTTTACTCAAAGCGCTATTCAAAAAGGGCGACAGGCACTTCAAACCGCTAAGCAATGGAGCAGTCAACAGATAAAGACAGCTACTGAGTTAGGGAGTAGATGGGTCACACAAGCTCGTAAGCGAGTCGCAGATCTTGTTGGCAATGGTGTGAAGTTAGCGAAAGAAAAAGCCATTCCTTTCATCAAGCAGAAATTGGGAGGTGTCAAACACCGAATCAAGGACTTCTTGCAAGATAAATGGAATCGCCTGAAAGAGAAACTTGAAATTAACAAACCTGGCAAAGAAGGGCCTAAGGGCGGTGCGAAGGAGACACCCGATACCGCAGCTAAAAAGGCTGCTGAATTACCTGCTGCGATCGCACAAGCCAAAGCAATTACGAAAGCTAACGATGCGGTTGATACGCCTGTGCCAGCGCTATTGGGAGTACTGAATGCCTCTGTTAAGTCTAGATACTCTTGGATCAAGCGCTTTGAAGCGCGTCCGAAAGCATCGCCTGGTCACTACTCTGTTCATATGATTGCCAGTGACCATGAAATTGGGAATTACACCACTCGAGGAGGAGGACACATACCAAACCCGCCGCTGCGGTCGCCCAATAGACGGCATAACATTAACAGTGTAGATCAAAAAACAGTTGCCAAAGAAATGAATACAATGATTGAGCCTGGGGTAGATGTTGCGGGCGATGTAGCCGCAATCAATGCTGGTAGAGCTACCCGTGACGGTAATACTTTCATAGTCAATGGTCGCACTTACGGTATGCACGATGGCATCCTTTACCCCATATCCGGACCAGGCTTCCACCAATTAGACCGTGGAGCATTCAAGGCTCTTGGAGTCTACAACACGTTTGGAGATACTCCCAGGGCAGCCGAGATACTGGACAAAATTGGGATGAGCGAGGCTCAGCGTCAGACAGCACTTAATGTATGGAAAGCTGGACAAGGAGGTAAATAATGATTTGGCAAGAGTTTCTCGTAGATCGAAATCTTACTGAAAATGAAATAGCAAATGCAATTGCTAACCTGTTTTTAATCCCTCTAACAGATGTTTTAGTAGTTGATGATATTGTCGAAACTGATGTTAGTGAGCGAGTTCGAGTAGTGTGTGAGCGAATGTCAGTAGAGGGGGACTTTTCGATTAGGCTCTCTATCTACTTACGCGACTCAAATTTGGACCAGAGCGACAGTACATTGAAAATTGGTCAATTTTGCGAATTACTGAACTGTCAATGTCTGGTTTCAGATGAGTCTGTCAATCCTTATCAGTGGCGGTTGGTACAAAGTTCGGAAACCTGGAAACTTGTTTATCTCGATCCAAGATTACTTGACGAAAACGAAGAGTATATTATTCAAAACCCTTGTGAAAGCAAGTAATATTCTCTCAATTTAGACGTACTATGGCAGTAATTATGAAGGCAGGAATTCGCTAGTTAAACCACAATATGAGAGACAGTCTTCTTGTCCATAAAAGATATTTAATGCTGCCTAGTGCGATCGGGCTATCGCACCTAACTCGCCTAGTCCTGATTGCCCTAGAACTTCAACGTCAGGGAGCTGAAGTTGCCTTTGCATTCAAAGAAAATAACCAGATTTTAGAGCATTACCAATTTCAGGTTTTCCCCGTATCAGATGCTGTAGTTACAGACTTCAGTAGTAATGTCTTTGCCGCCTACACACCATCCTTAATCGAACAATGTGTCAAAGACGAGTTAAAAGTAATTGAAGCCTTTAAGCCAGATGCCATTGTCGGAGATTTCCGCCTGACTGCTGCCATTTCATCAAAAGTTTCAGGCATTCCTTACATATCGGTTGTGGATGCCTGCATGACAGATTACTTCGCTCCCGTTGATGTCATGATTTCCAAAGAGAAGAGACCTTTGGAACACAGAATAGCATCTGTAGCAGCTAAAGCTATTCAGGCATCTCAGAAAAGAACATTAGCGACTCACTTTAAAACAGTTGCCCAGCAATACAAGCTGAAAAAACTCGGCTCTCTCTATGATTTTCTAACAGGCGATTTAACTTTAATAGCCGACTTGCCAGAGTTTAGCCCGCTTGAAAATCTACCTCCAAACTTCCGTTATATTGGTCCGCTAATCTGGGAAGGGTTGAACGGTGAAGTTCCAGACTACTTGAAAAAGCTTAACAACTCAAAACAACTTATTTATGCCACAACAGGCAATACTGGAAAAGAAACGTTTATTCAGCTTGTTGTTGATGCCTTTAAAAATGACACTTCTTATGAAGTGGTTTTAACCACTGGTGCTTTTATACATCCTGATGCAGTGCCTAATGTTTCAAATATTCATGTAGCAAGTTTTATCCCCGGCTCAGAGATTCTGAAGCAGTCCCAGGCAATCATTCATTGCGGGGGACATGGTACCACCTATCAGGCTCTGTCCCAAGGTGTCCCTGCCGTAGTCATCCCCTTCAACAATGAGCAGACGATCAATGGGTGGCTGATTAAGAGACATAAAGTAGGTATTCCTTTATCGACTTCTGAATTAACTGGAGATCGAGTTAAACTAGCTGTAAAAAAAGCGATCGCTGATATTGATATGCAAAAGAACCTTCAACACTTCAAGGAGATATTGACAAAAACTAACGGGCCGAAATCTGCTGCCGATGAGATAAGTAATTTTCTAGGGGGGTCAGGAAGATGAGCGCGATCGCTGAACATTGTAAATTGGACAACTCCCTGACGCTACGCGACCCTTCGGCATCGCCCTTAACCTTGCGGGCAGTAGATTTGATGCTAACCAAGCAGGAAGACACCCTCAGTGAGTGCCGCCTCACCTTCGAGGTAAGTCCAGAACTCTACCAGCGCATCGACACAGAGGCATTGTTCAATCTCAAACCCCAATTGCGCGGTCCCTTCTCGGCTGGTCCATTCCAGCCCGAACCCGACATCCAAATCGAAGTTACATTACAGCCGGATTTGCTGCCCCACCTGACAAACCATACGGCAAACCCTTTGGAGGCCGCAGCCTACCTCCAGAACCTCTGCCAAGAACAACCCGACAACCCACTGCTATCCACCGAAAGTTGGTTTGGTGTGCACATCAAGCAGCTTATTGAGTCGGGCGAGATTGGTTATCGGACTTTATGGTCTTATGTCAGTTTGTCTGTAATTACTCAGGAAGCCGCTTCGAGGGGACAGATTTCTCAGTCAATGATTAATTTCTTTAAAGATTGGGCTGATGCCGAGATGTCGGCTGTGACTGAGGCAGCAATCTCTGAGTCTGTTGAAGAAATTACTAAGGCATTCGAGGAGTTGGCTGATACTGGGCTGGCGGTAACTGAGAAGGCAATTTCTGAGATTTTTGAAGAAGTTACCAGCGCGTTTGAAGAATTGACGGATGCTGCAACTGAGGCTTACGCGCCGTCAGCTACTTCTAAACAAGAAATTTTGCCAACCATCGTCAATTTTTTCACCTATGATGACTGGCCTTTTGCCAAAATTAAAGGCGAACCAGTTCTTCGTATGATGTTCGGGGGTAAAAATGGAAAATGGACTTGCTACGCTAAAGCTAGACCTGAACAAGCACAATTTGTGTTTTACTCTATTTGCCCCGTTAACGTACCAGAAAATCAGCGCTTAGCTATAGCAGAATTTATCGCACTGGCAAATTATGGCACGATTATTGGCAACTTTGAGCTAGACTTTGCCTCTGGGGAAATTCGCTACAAAACCAGTATTGATGTAGAAGGTTCGACGCTCACTTTTCCTCTGATCAAACAATTGGTTTATACCAACGTGATGATGATGGATCAATACTTGCCAGGAATTATGTCTGTGATCGCGGGGGGTATGGAAGTAAAGGATGCGATCGCCCAAATAGAATCATAAGCAACCCTTCCAAACCAATCGCGCGATCGCCAAAGATAAACCGTCTCAACCAAACCGCTCAAATCTGACTCAGCAATCAAGGCTACATTTTCACCATCACGACGGTTGATGATATACACCTGATGATTTTGTACTACCCGATCTAACAACTTAAAAAAGTCATTTCAAGCGATCGGTTGAGGATGTGATTTTGTAAGATAGCATCAGCTTATGTACAGGTGCAGACTTTTACCGAGTTCCAACTGAAGCCCTATTAGCTTTCTTTTTGGTAATTGGTAAGTCGGAGCAATTACCAATTACCCATTACCAACTACCAACGCCGGAATTCCATCAGTCACAGCTTATAACTAGCAACTTCAGTTCGCTATCGAAAACTCGGCAATTCAATTTCAGCTAGCGATCGACGTTTTTTAGAAGGCCGCAGCGGACTGGCAATCAAAGCCAGCCAGTCAGGTTGTGTGACTGCTGTAGGTTTTGCCCCATTCGATCGCACTTCTTGAATGCCAAAAGTTTCAACAGAATTCAAAATTTGAACAGGCGGTGCCAATTCTGGGCTGCCTGATTTGACAGCAGCAGTTTCGGGTTCAGACTCAGCCACCGGCAGTTCCGGTTCCGCAACCGCAAGGGCCGAGTCAGTTGCTGGCTCCTGAGGCTGGTTGGTTTCGGTCGGATGCAATTGAATGCCGGATACTTGGGCTAATTTGTTGAGTTCCAGATTTGCTATGGGTTCAGGGTCGATCGCATCGGAAGCAGCCGCTGCCTCTGAATGCTCTGCAGGTTCCGACCAAGGTTTGACAGGGGAAGCGTTGAAAGCTGGCGGCACCGGAACCTGAGAGCTTTTGACCGCCGCGAGCAAAGATTCTAATTGCGCGGTGGCGGTATCATCTGTATTGTCCGGCGGGTCGATCGTCGGTGGCTTTACGTGCGGCATCTCCAGACTTCTTTCCAAGGCAGCTTTGAATTGCAGGGTGTGGCGCTGCTGGCGGTGCAAGCGCGATCGAAGTTCCCTGCAAACATTTTCTGTGGCTACTAGCTGGTGTAACTGTTCGTTGTAGCGCTGCACAGTAGACGCACATTCTCGCTCAACAGCCGCTAGCCTGGCTTGGCTGGTTGCCAAGTGACTTCTTAAACTTTCGACTAAAATTTCTTGACTTTGGAGAGTTTGATGGGAAACTTCCACTTTGCCAAACAGCCGCGTCAATTGTTCTTGAGTATTTTCGAGTTCTGCAGTCCGTTGTTTTAGCAAAGTTTCGCGATTCTGCAAGGTGTTTTGGGACTCTTCGAGAGCTGTTTCTAGCTGGGCGAGGCGCTGCAAAAGGTCGCGGTTGCATTCGTGCAGGGCTTGCATTAGGGTGACTGGGGTCGATCCTTTGCCCTTAGCCTGTTCGGCATTGCCAAGGAGATTTTTTAGATTGTCTGAAATCGGGGGCGAACCCGCCTCGGTAGGCTGTGTCTGAGATTGCGAATTTTTTGTTTCAGATTGTGTGGGAATTGCATCTACGCTGATGGCGTTGGGAAAATCTACTGTTTGCCAGTCTTCTTCTGGCTGTTGGGGAACCCTTGCCGGAGTGTCTGTCGGATGGGGGGCGATCGGCTCAAAACCCCCAGCATCAGCCAAATTTGGCTGCAATGGTTCGGTCTCGGATGGAACAGCAGGGTGCGGTTGGTGCTGATGGACTCGAAGATCAGCTTCTGACATGGCTTTTTATCCCAATAGTCACAGGGTCTGTGATACAGTCTATCCTTATAGATTCTCCAGAAGGAAGCCCCTAAGTGATAGTTTTTGTCATTTTTCCTGTTTTTTGGGACAATAGCCTCTAAATCGAGCGGCGCGATCGAGCTATAGCCTTCGGAATAAGCACGATCGAAGTCGTCTGGCGCGAACAAGGAAAAAGCAATAAAATCAAGGGTTTGAGCAATTCAGAACGTCCTAACCGTTTTAGCGGTTGGGCTATACAACCCGAACTCAAATTAACGCGTGAGATGCGCACACCAGAACCCTGCGGATGTGAGTTTTTGACCACGAGTCCTATAGAGAATATGGTGACATTCTCCTACACCAACTGAGTACAGTATGGTGTAGGCTTCTGGGCGACTCCAGCTATTGCTTCGGACATTGACTGGTAGAGTCGATGGCTGGTATTACCCAGCGCACCTCTCTGTTAGAACCGGACGTGCGGGTTTCCCTGCATCCGG